>CAXBPM010000056.1:0-13855 GCA_963977345.1 uncultured Roseivirga sp. | reverse complement strand
TTGATGAAGATTTTGATATTTCGGTTCCAAATTTCTAATCCTTGCGCTAAAGACAGCCCATTTGTATAAGGGTTGCTTAGGAAAGGTAAAAAAATTAAAGAAGAGTTGAAGGAAGGAGTGGTCTATTCTTTAAGACAGCCGCCTTCCCCTAACAATTTCTCTGTGTTACAATTCAGACGAAAAACCTGATATATTAACAACAGCCTCCTCCATCATAGAAATAGGTAGAAGGTGAAACCCAAATATTTGAGTTATTCAAGGCTTTTAAATTTCCAGCTGTCTTATCACAAACCGATAATGGCTGATTCTGCAATAAAATATGGCCACCGTGGTCATCGAAATGAGTTTCTGTCCCATAATAAATTGCGGTTCTACCCGTAAACACACATGGTCCATCGGCTGGCATTGGATCTTTAATTGCGCAAACCTCTACACTCTCTATATATATTGGCTCGGCAGTATCATATTGATTGGGGTGCAAAATCCTATAAGGCCTTTTAGCTCTTATTTCTACTGTACCAAACCCGACATCGGTAATCATTTTGATATAGTCTTTTAAAGGCAACGAACCGCTCAAACAAAGTCCGCGTAAACGATCATCATTTTTTAGATTTTCGGGCATGGTTTGCTCCGCTATCGGATCAGACAAAACCAGTCGGCCATGGGGCTTCAAAACCCTGTACATTTCTTGAAGTGCCTTTTTTAGGTCTTCTTCATGAAAAATATTGAACAAACAGTTTTGTGCAGCCACATCAATCGAAGCATCTTCAATTGGTAAGTTAAGCGCATCGCCTTGTCGTACATCGATAAAAGAAGCGTCTAACCAGTCGTTGGTCAATTCCGCTTCCTTGATGTTCTTTTTACAAGCGTCAAGCATTTCATCCACCACATCTACACCAATAACACCCGCCTTCTGACGGCTAAAATAGGAGAACTGAAGTAGCTCCATTCCTCCGCCCACACCTACATAAAGTATTTTGGGTGAATTGACTAAATCCCTCGGATGGACGGTACTGCCACAACCATAATTCATTTCAAGCATGATTTTAGGAATCTCCAAACCTGGAAATGACCAAACTGGAGTAGTGGTGCAACAGAGCCCAACATCTGGTGTTTCGGCTGCTGCTTTATATATATCTTTCGTAGTGTCTAAGTAGTTACTCATTCTATAATTAATTTGTTGTTGTTCCACCACAGCTCGATCCTGCTCCTGCAGTACAACCGAAACAGTGTTGGTTAATTGAAATCTCCCTTGCCATTAATTTATCTAGATTGAAATCCTTGATATGGTCTGGCGCACCATCTTTCAACTTCATTTCAAGCATTTGATTGAAGTCACAATCATATAAATAACCATCCCAACCAATTGAAACCATAGAACGACACATGACTCCTTCCACTGTGGTTGGGTTAAAAGCATTGACCAATTCGTTCATGTACTCCTCATAATTATTACTGTTCACCAGGTAGTCTAAGAATCGACTTACGGGAAGGTTAGTAATCGCATACAAGTCATTAAAAACGATATTGAAATTCTCTTTGAGCTTTCTTTCAAACTCATTTTTCAGCGTATCTTGATCGTCTGGTAAAAATGCGCCCGATGGATTATAGACCAAGTCTAACTTTAAGCCTGTCCCCTCCTTTGCATAGCCAATCTCATTCAGCATTTGAAGTGCTTTGATCGACTTTTCAAACACACCATCACCACGTTGAGCATCGGTTCTTTTGGCAGTGAATGATGGCAACGAAGACACCACATTCACCTTGTGCTTTTTGAAAAACTCAGGCAAATCATGGTATTTAGGATTGGCTAAAATTATAGTCAGGTTGCAGCGAACAATAATCGTCTTACCCAACTTAGAGATCTCCTCCACGAACCAACGGAAGTCAGGATTCATCTCTGGAGCACCTCCCGTTAAATCGACTGTTGTAGCCTTAGAAAGCTTAAGCGCATCCAAGCATTGTTGCATGGTTTCTCGCGTCATAATTTCCTTGCGGTCAGGCCCAGCATCTACATGGCAGTGCTTACAAACCTGATTACACATTTTGCCAACGTTGACCTGAAATACATCAACAGAAATAGGCTTTAATGGTATCATACCAATGGGGTCAATCTTTTGTTCGAAAGAAGCAATCCCAATGGCTTCGTGATCATCCAAGATTTTAATCTGTCTTTCGGCAATAGAAAGCGAGTGCTGTTGTCTTTTTAATGTCTGTAAAGTCATAGGCTACATCAATTTTTCTTTCACTTGATTCATCATCTGAACTCCATGAACGAGAACAGAACCTCCTTTGATTGCCGCGGCTACATGCACCGCCTCCATCATTTGCTCTTCATCGGCTCCCTTTTTCAAACAGGTGTCCGTATAGGCATCAATACAATAAGGACATTGAACCGCATGCGCCACCGCTAAGGCGATCAGCGATTTCTCTCTGGCGGTTAAAGCGCCTTCCTCGAAAACGCTGCCGTACCAATCGAAAAACTTGTTCCCCATTTCGGGTTGGAATTCTGTTATGTTTCCGAACTTCTTTAGGTCGCTCGGGTCGTAATATTTTTTGGGCATAAAATTATTTCTTAAGTAGAAAGTTCCTTTCAATTTCAAATAAGAAGTCATTTCAAGTCAACCGACATGAAGAACATCTCTCAATGAGATTGGGCACTTTTGAATAAATTGATTGAAAATTATTTCTCTTCGACAAATACTAATTGTAAAGAGAAATTAGAGTGACTAAGAAACGAATGAGGGCGGCCCTCTGAGCTCTGTAAGTTGAAACCAAATGGATTTTGGAAGGGAGAAATTGAAATTAGTACGTATCGTATAAGTCCCGAAAATTGCTTTCAGTATTTGCTTGAACGCTCTTGATAAGTATAACCCTTCCTTTATAATACTTTCAAAATCCGACCTCTTATTTAAGTCAATTAGGCGCTTATCAAGCTCTTCTGAAGATAGAATCGATCTAAGTTGATCGAAAACTAACGTAGTATTCCAATCTATATTTAGGAATGCATTAGCGCAGAAGTCTTTTTTAGAAACACCTATCAGATAGGCCCCACCATGACTATCCCTTCCTAAAACGTTCTTGCCATTTTCGAGACTGCTTTTAACCCAAATTAAATCTTCAGAAGAGAGTTCAGGAGCATCATTACCAACAACGATCACGTTCTCAAAGCCTTCTGAGAATAAGTTCGAAATACCGTGAGTGAGTCGTTCCCCAAATGAACTTCCAATTTGTTCATCGGAGAAAAGCGCTTTTACCGGAATCTGGGTTTGATCAATCGTCCTCCGAGTTTTTTGTACCAGGAGATTAAATAAATTAGAAAACTGATTAACGCTCAGTCCTACATTCTTCGCCAAGAATTCCTCTCTGAGGTTTCTTGAAAAAAATAGAATAGCAGTGTTATTGACTTGGGACATTCAGTTTCCTTTGAACTTATCAACTCGTTTTCGGCCAAAAAGATTTACCCAACTTAGAAAAGTATTAGGACAATGTCGTGCAAAATACTTTTAAAGGTCTTGACTTGAAAAAATGTAACTAGTAAATGGGCTCAAAGTCTCGGGTCTGCATCCAATATTGCATATTCGAAATTATCGGACCAGCCTGTTTTTAGTGGAAGCACTTTTCTTTTCCTGCCCTCTTTGGTCATCCCTACTTTTTCAAGCACTCGGGCAGAACCCACGTTATCGACAGCACATCCTGCTTCAATTCTATGGAGCTTTAATTCATCGAAGCCAAATGCTAAAACTAGCTTTAAGGCTTCGGTACAATACCCTTTCCCCCACATATTAGGGCTTAGCTTGAACCAAACCTCTCCATTCTCAAATTTGAGACTTCCCAATTTCAGTGCAATCAGACCAACGAAGCCATTAGTCTCCTTCGCCCTAATGGTGAAAGTATATTGTTTGGCGTCCAATTTTTGATGTTCTGAAACCCAAGGCTCAATGATGGATTGGGTATGCACTATGTTTTTAGGAATACCAAGTGTGTTGAATTTGTCTACTTCGGGAGAACTATGAAGAGCGTGAACTTCCTCTATGTCAGCTAATGATAGTAAGTGAAGATCAAGTCTGGTGCTCTGAAGATTAATCATACCTGAAAAGTATGAAATACTGTAACCACAACATACGCCCAGTTAGCTTTTCTAGCAAACTACTTTTGTCTATCACCAAAACGATAGCGTATTCCCCATGTTCCTCTTAAAATCGCATCATCTCCAATTATTGGGGCTATTTCCATTTGAAAACCAAAGTTTTTCTTTTCGAATGGATAAATATTAAGTCCAATTGGGACAACTAAGCCTTCATAGATATTCAACCTAGCACCCAAGCCTCCGTAGAAATTAAAATCAGTATCCTTTTTAATAAACCTTGTGAAAACGAGCTCTGGTGAAATATTATCAAAAAAACTATCCGTAGAAAAACGAAGTTCGCCCATATACTTATCCTTCAACTCATAATTAAATCCCACAAAAGGGATATTAGTCTGATGGATACTTACTCCGAATTGAGCAAAAGACTTGAATGACACAAAAACCAAGAACACTATTACCAGAGTAACCTTCTTCATATTATGATAATCTATTATTCAAAAATATAAGTGATATAATCATACAATGATAAACAATTGGCTTGAGAAATTAACTAGATATGATGGTGAATAGAAGTAAAAAAATAAAGCCCTTTCCACTTACATGGAAAGGGCTTTTATGTGACCTCGGCAGGATTCAAACCTGCAACCTCTTGAGCCGTAATCAAGTGCACTATTCAGTTATGCTACGAGGCCAAAACTAAGATTTGTTAAATCCCGTTAAATTTGGTCTGCAAAGGTAATTAATTCTTCTACTTTGCAAAAGCAAGTTATTAATACTTTCAAAAAATACTATCTTTGCCCAGCTCAAAAAAGCGAATAAACATGAGGAAATTAGGAATACTACTTATAGGAGTTTTAACACTAGGATCAATTGCCAGAGCTCAAAGGCCAGACCTCCCAGGAAGTCTTGTTGTAGACTGGGGTTTGAACACGCTTATGAACGCTCCAACCGATGTCAAGCTTAGCGGTTTCAGTTCAAAAACAGTGAACGTAATATATTATTACGACTTACCGATTGGCGATAACGGATTCACTTTCACACCTGGTATTGGTCTAGGTATGGAAAGATTCACACTTGAAGATGGAAAAACTCTTAGAACCAGCGTTAACAATTCAAATGTAAGAAGTGTTGCTGTTTCCGATTTAGCGACTGTTTACCCTCAGGCCAATACTTTTGATAAATCTAAAGTAGGTTTAAACTATCTGGACATTCCTTTGGAGTTCAGGTATTACACAAGCAAAGACAATATGAGCCGAGGCTTTAGAGTCGCTTTAGGCGCGAAAGTGGGTGTCCTTTATTCATCTTTTACCAAAGTGAAGTTTGAGGATAACGCAGCAGACCAAAGAATGGTCAAAGACCGTCAGGACCTTGGGTTCGAGAAATTCAGATACGGAGTACAAGCCAGAGTAGGCTTCGGAGGTTTTAGCCTTTTCGGTTATTATGAGCTTTCTAACAAATTTGACATTGCTCCCGCTGGAGGAGCTGACACACAAGGCTTATCATTTGGTATCTCGCTTACTGGTTTCTAATTAAAGACTCAAGACATATAGACACAAAAAAGGGAAGATTAATCTTCCCTTTTTTTATTATGCCTTTAGCGCTCTCCAGTTTTATTCGCCTTTGAAGGTCGCTTTCCTTTTTTCTAAGAAAGCGGTAGTTCCTTCTTTATAGTCATAAGTAGCGCCTGCAATATCTTGGCAGTAGGCCTCATATTCAAGCATTTCTTTCAGACTTGAGTTCTGTGACTTATTGAGCATTTTCTTCATTAGGCCAATCGCCTTTGTTGGTGCCGAAGCATAATAATCAGTGTAAGTCTTTACTGCACTGTCCAACTCTTCATCCGCCACACACTTAGACACTAAGCCCATCTTCTCTGCATCAGCAGCAGAAACCCTTGTACCCATAGTAGCCAGCTCGAATGCTTTTGAACTCCCCACCAATCGAGGTAAAAAATAAGATGAACCAGAGTCCAACACCAAACCAATATTCACGAAAACTTCAATCAATTTTGCGCTTTCCCCTGCAACGATTATATCACAAGCCAAGGCAAAAGAGCAACCCGCTCCTGCCGCCACGCCATTTAGTCTACAAATCACAGGCTTTGGCATTTCTGTAATCGCCTTAATAATTGGGTTGTATCGTTTGTGCAATGAATCTGAAAAAGAACGGTCTGGATGTTTAGCAGATGCCTTTAGGTCTTGCCCTGAACAAAAGGCTTTCCCTTCGCCTGTTAGCACCAGTACTCTAACTTCGGCATCTCTTTTTGCGTCTTTTAAAGCCGCTTGGATTTCAAAAGTTATTTCATCGTTGAGTGCATTATACACATCAGGTCTATTTAGAGTTAGCGTAGCTACGCCATTCTCCTTTTCAAACTTTATAAATTCGTACATAAGCTAAACAAACAATAGTAAAGAACTGAAACAAACTAAAAACCCCAAAACAAAGCCCGCCAGTGACTCGGAGGGTGTATGTGCATTCAAATATAACCTAGACCAAATAACCACTCCGGTGAGAATGACTGCAACAATTAAAGGCAAAAACAATGTATTCCCACTGGTGTAAACCCTTGAAAAAATCATGACAAAACCTAGCCAACCAGCCACACCAGCAGCATGGGCACTTATTTTCCAGAAATAGGTAATTAGGTTAGTAGTAATCACAACAGTAGTCATTGAGATCATGATAACCGCCATAGTAGGATTAAACCAAACTTGGCGGCTCATTAAATAAGTGACTAGAATATAGAAAACCGAGATGAACGCAAAGGGAAGATATCGATCTCGTCTTTCCTTCATGTGTAAATCTTTAATCACTTTAGTAAACCTAAAGAGCAACACGATAAAAACAGGAATGACACAAGTGGTTAGAAAAATCAAAAGCAGCACCGTAGTCCTGCCTTTTTCAGTAAGGTTTGAGCTGTTATCTACATGAAAAAGATAAGTGTAAAAAACCAGCGCAGGCATCAGCAATGGCTGGAAAACAGCAGATACAATTTGGGCAAATAACTTCAAACTTATAATTCTTTTCTTAGTCTCGCTACAGGAATATTCAATTGTTCTCGGTACTTCGCCACTGTTCTTCTGGCAATGTTATAGCCTTTTGCTTTCAACGATTTCTCTAATTTATCGTCAGACAAAGGTTTACTCTTATCCTCTTTATCAATGAGTTGATTCAGGATATTTTTCACTTCACGGCTACTCACATCTTCTCCAGAAACTGTTGAGATACCTTCAGAGAAGAAGTACTTCAATGGAAAAATACCAAAGTCAGTTTGGACAGACTTTGAATTGGCAACACGCGACACGGTAGAAATATCCATATGGATTTCATTCGCAATGTCCTTCAAAATCATTGGTCGAAGCTTGGTTTCGTCACCTTCTAAAAAGAATTCATACTGAAACCTTACCATCGCATCCATAGTGCGCAAAAGTGTGTTTTGGCGCTGCTTTATGGCATCAATAAACCATTTAGCCGCATCTAGTTTTTGCTTTACAAAAGAGACAGTCTCTTTCAGTTTTTTATCTTTCTTATCACTCTTATCATAAGCCGAAAACATATCAGAATAAGACTGACTCACCCTTAATTCAGGTGCATTTCTAGAGTTCAAGGTCAAATCGAACTCTCCATCATTATTAGTGAGTATAAAATCCGGAATCAAATATTGAGTTTTGGCCATTCCACCAGAGACCCCCCCTGGCTTCGGGTTCAATTTAGTAATCAGATGTATGGCGTCTTTCATGAGCACCTCATCTTCAATATTGAGTTTCTTTATAATCTTATCGTAGTGCTTCTTGGTAAACTCTTCAAAACAAATTGACAAAATAGCCTTAGCCATTTCTACAGCTGGGTCGGGGTCATCCTCTTCCCATCTTCTATCCAATTGAATTAAAAGACATTCTTTTAAATTTCTTGCCCCAATCCCGGGTGGGTCAAATTGTTGAATCTCATGAAGTAAATCCTCCAGTTCATCAACATCCGTCTCTACATTTTGAGCAAAGGCCAAGTCATTCACAATCGCGTCTAACTCTCTTCTGATATACCCGTCTCCTTCAATACTTCCAATAAGTTGCTTAGCGACTAAAGTCTGACGATCATCAAGGCCTAGAAAACCCAATTGCATATCCAATTGATCATTCAAGGAGCTTTGCATGGCCACAGGCATCTCTCGGTCATCCTCCTCAGAGTAATTACCGTCCCCCTGCATTTTATAACCAGCATATTCATCGTCCCCCAAATAATCTTCAACATTCAAATCTTCTGTTGAAGAAACCTCGTCAGATGGCTCGTTAAAATCTTCTTCCGTAGTTGGGGCTTCTGGTTCTTCTCTCCCCTCTTCCAAAGCAGGGTTGATCTCCAACTCCTCCTCAACCCTAGTATCCAGTTCGGCAGTAGGCACCTGCAACAGCTTAATAAACTGTATTTGCTGTGGCGACAGCTTTTGGCTAAGAGATTGATTTAGACTAAGTTTTTGCATTGATAGAAAAATCCTATTGGTTATAAGCAAATTTAGAAGAAAGAATTGAGGAACAAATCAGAACAGCAGACTTTTTAACAAAAACCATGCAAATTTAACAAACGGGTCAAAAAACTTATTCAAGTAGGTTTTACGCATAGTTAGCGACATTGTTCCGAATAAATTCTAACCGCTTATTTTTAGTGTTCACGTTGTGAATCACTTCAAAAAAGACTTGTTTTGCATTCGTTTTTCTTACTAAAGACCAACTCAGGGTTTGTTATGACAAAAAGAATCAAAATTGAAGCGTTATTAAAGAGCAGTCAAGCCAATATTGATGTGACTGTTAAAGGATGGGTTCGAACCAAAAGAGGCAACAAGAATGTAAACTTCATTGCCCTTAATGATGGTTCTACCATTAATAACCTTCAAATCGTAGCCGACCCAAACTTGATTTCTGAAGACATTCTTAAACTAGTTTCTACAGGGGCATGTATATCCGTGAATGGAACGCTTGTGGAGTCTCAAGGGGCTGGGCAGAAATTTGAAATCAATGCGCAGAGTATTGAAATTCTTGGGGCTGCCGATCCAGAAAAATACCCTTTGCAACCCAAAAAGCATTCAATGGAATTCTTGAGAGAGATTGCTCACTTAAGGCCTCGTACAAATACTTTCGGTGCTGTATTCAGAATTCGTCATGCCATGGCCTTTGCTGTGCATAACTTCTTTAACGATAAGAAATTCTTCTATCTGCAAACTCCAATCATTACTGGGTCGGATGCTGAAGGTGCTGGCGAAATGTTTCGCGTAACCACTTTAGATGCCAAAAACCCTCCATTAAAAGAAGATGGTTCGGTTGATTACAAGGAGGACTTTTTTGAAAAGGAAACCAACCTTACTGTTTCTGGTCAGCTTGAAGGTGAGTTGGGTGCATTGGCGCTTTCAGACATTTACACTTTTGGCCCAACTTTTAGAGCAGAAAACTCTAATACCACTAGGCACCTTGCTGAGTTTTGGATGATTGAGCCAGAAATGGCTTTCTATGACCTTCAAGACAACATGGATTTGGCTGAAGAATTCCTAAAGTACTTAATCAATTATGCCTTAGAGAACTGTGCTGATGATTTGGCTTTTCTTGAGCAACGCTTAATTGATGAAGAAAAAAATAAGCCCGCCAATGAGAAAAGCGAGATGACTTTGACTGAGAAGTTAAGCTTTGTGGCAGGAAATGATTTTGAAAGAGTAACCTATACCGAAGCAATCGACATTCTTAGAAATTGTAACCCAAACAAGAAAAAGAAATTTCAATACTTGATCGAAGGCTGGGGCACAGATTTACAGTCGGAGCACGAGCGCTATTTGGTAGAAAAGCACTTCAAGAAACCAGTGATCCTTACTAACTACCCAAAAGACATTAAGTCATTCTACATGAGAATGAATGAAGATGGAAAGACCGTGGGTGCAATGGACATTCTATTCCCTGGGATTGGTGAAATTGTTGGAGGTTCACAACGTGAAGAAAGGCTGGACATGCTCCTAAGCAGAATGAATGAAATGGGAGTACCTACTGCTGAAATGGAATGGTATTTAGATACTCGAAGGTATGGCTCTGCGCCTCATAGCGGCTTCGGATTAGGTTTTGAAAGGCTGATCATATTCGTAACGGGCATGGCCAACATTAGAGACGTAATCCCTTTCCCAAGAACTCCGGGCAACGCAGAGTTTTAATTGAACCAAGGCTATAAATAAAAAAAGGTTTGAACTTAATAAGCTCAAACCTTTTTTTATGCCACATTACCGTTGGCAAATATCTTTTTAAAATCTATTTCTTAGAAAAACGGATAGTCTGTTGAAACTTAGATTGTTCGTCTTTTACCAAAACTAGATAATAACCTCTTGGGTATGAAGTAACATCTACGCGATGCTTCTTATCACCAAGATCCTCAGAGGTCATCTCCATTTTACTGCCAATAATATTTCTGATTTCAATTTTTGGCTGCTTCAAATCCAACTTAGATAAGTCTATTGTTAGAAAATCAGATGTTGGGTTGGGGAAAACTTCCACCTTAACCTTTGGATCACTGTTCAACTTCAAGCTGGCTAGGCTCTCGTTTTGAGCATTTGCCATCACCGAAAACAACATTAACGACAGAATCATTAATGTTTTTGAGATTGATATGTTTCGGTTTAAAAGATTCATTGTCTATAAAGACCCCAAAGTTACTCTTAAGGTTTAGTTAAAGTTAATGTTTTTTCAAATAAAAGCACTATTCTCCACGTTGTAAAAAACTTCTGGTAGTGCACAGAGCAAATCTGATGCCATCAATGCCGTTTTTCCTACTGTGTTTTCAGCTAAATCGCCAGCCCACCCATGAATACAAACTCCGACTCTTGCAGAAGTCGAAGTATCGCTTCCTCGCGCCATCAATGCGCTGATGATTCCTGTTAACACATCTCCACATCCAGCAGTTGCCATTCCTGAATTCCCTGTGGAATTAAAGTGAATTTTGCCATCTGGCGTAGCAACTACAGTGTGTGCTCCTTTCAATACGATTACCAACTGCTTCTCAATTGCTATTAATTTAATTTTCTCAATTCGCTCCAATCCGTTATCACACTTTCCGAATAACCGATTGAATTCTCCAATATGGGGTGTAAGCACAGAGCCCTTTGGTATTAAATTGAGTAACTCTTTATCTAATGCAATTAAATTCAAAGCGTCCGCATCTATCACTAAAGGCCTGTTAAAAGATGTGAATAGCTGTTTTAAAACTTCTGCCGTTTTAGGATTTACTCCCAAACCAGGCCCAATACCTATAACATCGAACTCGCCAACTTCATCTATTTTAGAAACGAATTCATGCTCTGGGTCTAAGGAAACCATGGCCTCTGGCAAAGAAGTTTGAATTGGGGCGTATCCCGCTTTCGGTATATGTACGGTAAGAAGACCCGCTCCGGATTTAAGCGCTGCCTTAGCACTCAAATAAGCAGCCCCCATTTTACCCAAACTTCCTGCTACAATAAGTACTCTGCCATACTTACCCTTATGGTCATATTTCCTTCGATTAAAAAGTGAGCGATCGATGTCGCTCTTTTCGAATAAAAAATAATCTGCGCTTTCTTCTTCCAAAAAACCGGCATGCAACCCTATGTCCACAGCAGACCATTTTCCCACATAAAAACCAGACTCTGGAATAAGGAATGACAGCTTAGGGATTTGAAAAGTGATGGTCCAATCGGCCTCAATTATCTTTCCCGATAAATTCACTGTGTCGGCAAAAAGCCCCGATGGTATATCCACTGCAATGGTCTTTGACTGACTTTGGTTAATCACTTGAATAACTTCTGCGGCAAGACCAGCGGCAGGCCTGTTCAAGCCCGAACCAAACATTGCATCAATGATAAGATCTCCATTAAGGCTTAAGTCCTTAGCCTGTTTGACAATATTCACCTGACTGATATCCAAGAATCTTCGATAATTTTTGCTGCAATCTTCTGACAGTTTTAGGCCAAAATCGATCAAATGGCAGTTTACTTTAAGTCCATTTTCAATCAGTAACCGCGCAATAGCAAAACCATCGCCACCATTATTCCCTGGCCCGCAAACAACATCAACATTAGGCTTGTCTTTAATCTTAGCCAAGAAAAGTTTTACGAAAGCCTCTGAAGCACGCTCCATCAAATCAATAGAGGAAATCGGCTCATTTTTAATCGTAAACAAATCCCATTTTCGAATTTGCTCAGCACTTAGAATTTTGGTCATTGAAATTGAAGATATGGAGTCAATTTAACGATTTGAATTGAATCAAATGAAGTTAACCGACTCAAGTCAGCAGGTGATTTAAATTTACCGTACTTACTTTTGGCGTTCATGATCTCTTTGGTCTGTTCGTAGCTGATATACGGGTGCGCATTGATTTCTTTAAATGTGGCCAAGTTGATATTGATTTGAACTGGCGTAAACACCTCTTTCACACTAAGCTGCGAGGCGATACTTTGATAAAGTGAATCAGAAACACCAAACACCTCCTTGATTTGGTCAATGTTATTAAATCCTCCCAACAACTGCCGGAACTTCACTATTCTACTCGAGTAAGCTGGACCAATACCCCTGAGTTTTTGAAAATCTATAGAGTCTGCTTCATTAATATCTAAAACAAAAAGCTCTGGCAGTGACGCATTCACTTCTACTTCCTCATATAGACTCTCCTTATTTGAAGGCCTCTCAAAAGGTTCTTTGTCTTTACTCGTTCGCTTGGGCAATTCATTCGGCAATTGAATATATTGCTCAAGCACCAGATACAGACTATCGGGGAATCCGTAGATGCGCTTCAAATCGGATTTCACCTTAAAACCACCTCCTGCATTTATGTAGTTACCAATCCGACTCGCCAAACGTTCATCGAGCCCCACTCCCATCAATTCTTCAGTGGAAGCGATATTGGGATCAAAAGAAGTAAGCCGAATATTGATTTCCGGAACCGCCTCCTTTTCAACCTTAGGTTTCACACTATTATTCCAAAGCGCAACCAGACTATCTAATTGTCTTTTGTCAGAATCGAACTCACTGTATTCAACTTCGGTTAGCTTACGGAAGATATTAGGAGTAAAAAGGAGTGCAAAAATGAGTGGCGACAGAATCATAAAGCCGTTGGTCTGAGTTTTGGAGAACCCAAAGTAATTTCTAACCAAGCGTTTTAAGTTCAGCATTTAAGAGCCCTTCATTTTAATTAGTGATTAATATAATAAATTCTTACTTTAAGATTACTATAATTCATTTTGAATAAAATAGTTAAGTCTACAGCAAGAGCGAACCGAGTTGTTTAAATTCATTCTAAATAGTGAAACATGATTTTGATCACTTTTTTTACACAGTCTTAGGGGCTATTTTTGCACACTAGAATTTAGAGGAAAGGCGAAAGCAATAATGCAGGGTAAATTCAGAGCCATAAGCTTGTCTTACAAAAAGGCACCAGTTGAAATCAGGGAAATCATTTCCATTGACGAGCTCACAATAAAATCCATTCTTGGCGAAATATCAGAGGTTCTGTCAGTAACAGAGGTTTTAATCCTTTCCACCTGTAACAGAACAGAAGTTTATTATTCTGCCGAACAAAACCAAGATCTTGAAATCATCAAATTGATCGCGATCAAAAAGGGGATTTTAAACGCAGACGCTTATATCAATTATTTCAATTCTTTTGAAAATGAGGCTGCGGTAAACCACCTTTTCAGAGTATCATTAGGGCTTGAAGCACAGGTGGTAGGTGATCTTCAGATTTCCAACCAAGTAAAAAGAGCCTATCAGTGGG
>CAXBPM010000055.1:0-13917 GCA_963977345.1 uncultured Roseivirga sp. | reverse complement strand
CTGATGTAATGCTTGCTGGTAAAGTTGCTGTAGTTGCTGGTTATGGTGATGTAGGGAAAGGTTCGGCAGCTTCATTGAGCGGAGCTGGTGTTCGTGTTATTGTTACTGAAATTGATCCGATTTGCGCGCTTCAGGCGGCTATGGATGGTTACGAAGTGATAAAAATGGCCGATGCTATTCCAAGAGCTCAAATCATTGTAACTGCTACAGGTAATTACAATATCATTCAAGGCAAGCATTTTGAAGCCATGAAGGATAAAACCATTCTATGTAATATTGGTCACTTCGATAATGAAATCGATATGGCATGGTTGAATAAGACTCACGGTGCCAACAAAATCGAGATTAAGCCACAAGTTGATTTATACAATATCAATGGAAATGATGTCATCGTTTTGGCTGAAGGACGTTTGGTGAATTTAGGTTGTGCTACAGGCCACCCTTCATTTGTAATGTCTAACTCTTTCACGAACCAAACTTTGGCTCAGTTAGAACTTTGGACAAACTCAGGTGCTTACGAAAATGCAGTTTACACATTGCCTAAGCATTTAGATGAAAAAGTAGCAAGACTACACTTGGCTAAAATTGGAGTAGAACTTGAAACTCTTTCTACCGAACAAGCTGAATATATTGGTGTAACTGTTGAAGGACCTTATAAGTCTGAACAATACAGATATTAATAAACTCTTATTGAGATTTAAAAAGAGCCGGTTTATCCGGCTTTTTTTATGTTAAATTTTTGTTAATATATACGAGGTTTTCTCCGCTTACACTACGTTCAAAGTTGTATTGATTGATGGCCTTTTCAAAAACCTCTGTACATCCTGGGCGCATACGTTCATGAAGTTCAATGATAAGAAGCTTGACTTTAGGTAGCCATTCTTCGTAACCTTTCTCAAAAACACTCATTTCAGAACCCTCTATATCTAGTTTCAAAAGGTCAACTGATTCCCATTCCATTTTTGAAATTAGATCGGCAATGGAGTAGGCTTGAAGAGCATGCTCATTCTCCTCTGTGGTTTCTTCAACCTCGATTGCCCATTTTTCCGCATCTGGATTGGAAATTTTCAGCCAAGTAGATTTGCCCCAGATAGCTGATTTTATTTTATCAATATTAGAGTACTTGGAAGTGTTTTTTTCAATCATTTCAAAATTTGAGCTGTCAGGTTCTACTGCTAAAATTTGAGCGTTAGGGTACTTTTTAGCATAAAAAACGGAAGCATAACCAACGTTCGATCCACCGTCTATAATCGTTTTTGGTGCTGTCGGTAAGCTGATTTCATATCTAATATTCATGAAAACTTGCCTGAAGGTTGGTTCATCAGAAGTATCGGTTCTCAAAAATAAGGGATGATCAAAATCTGGGATGTCGTACTCAATTAGTGTGTTTGGAGTATTTGAATGAAACTTATGATAGAGCTCTAAGCCCTTTTTTCTTCCGTATTTTTTAATATACTGTTTTGGTCTATAGTAGCGTTTCAGTTTCGTTTTAATGGGGGCGTAGACTGAATTTGCAATGTTCTTAATACCTCGTATAATCTTGGCCATGCTTAATTTTGATTCGGTTTAAATACAAAGTTGTTGGCATAATTATTCTTGTCAACAATTTCTCCATTTTTTGTTGCTTGATGGAATTCAGGATCAAATTCAGAAATAGGTTTGAGTGCATTGTTATGGAAAAATGAACCACTAAAGCCTAAGCCTATTAAGTAGTCAAAGACTCCCATGACAGTGGTTTCATTTAAATGTCGATTTTCGCATTCGAATAATAGTATAGGTTTGTCAATGGTCAGAATATCGAAAGCTCCTTTGAAAACCTCGAGTTCATGTCCCTCAACATCTAACTTAATAAAGTTAATGGCCTTTTTTCTGTCTTTTAGTAAATCATCAAGCTTATGAACGGGGACTTTGATGAAGTGGCCTTTAGAAACATCCTTCCTGTCCTCAAACGTAGCTCCAGGAGATGTTAGACCTTCTTTTTTGGGGATGTATAGCTCTAGGTGTGTGTTTTTAGATGAGGCTCCAGCATGGTGTAAGTACACATTCGTAAAATCAAATTTACTGATGGCGACTTTTAGATAGTTGAACAGGCTTGGTTGAGGCTCGAGAGCCACGAGGGTTCCATTAGCACCAATTGATTTCCTTAGCCAATATAAGTATCCTCCTTTGTGTGCGCCAATGTCTAAAACTGAGTCACCCTTATTTGTGTTTTTTAGAATAAACTGAATCTCGGAAGTGTCGTTTCGAAACCTGTATTTTAAGGCCCTGAACAAGAATTTTATTTTTGAAAACTGTATTTTTTCTGTGCTCATGAACTTAATTTTTATACATCAAATGATACTCAGCAAACTTTGAATAATCTCCATTTTCAGCATCAATACAGGCTTTGACGAATTTTGCAAATTGTGACTCACTAGGGAAATCATAGATCATACCTGACCATAATGATTCGAAGCCAGAAAGATAACCTAAACTCTCAGCTCTTACTAATGCCAATGTTCTTCCTTGATTTGAATTAATTTGGGCTGGAGTCTGATCTCGAATTGCTGGTCTTTCAGCATAAAAGGGAATATTATGAATTAATGTCTTTTCAATGAGAATTGGGACGCTAGAATCGATATTATTTTCACTGTTAATTACATTTCCTATTTCATTATAGGGACGATATTTCTCTATTGGTTTTAGGTAGGCTGCTACTAAAATGTAAACACCTAAAATTGAGAAGAAGGGAATAGAAATTTGATTGTCGATACTTTGCGTGCCCTTTGTTTTTGTGATAACGAAAATGATGACTGCAAAGAACACGGGCACTAAATACCAAATTGGGGATAAGCCGAGGAAATAGGTGGTGAAAAATGTGATGATTAGAATTAACACTGCGGGTAAATAGAATGCCACTTTTAGGGCTTTAAAAAAAGCTGTCTTATTCGGGGCAACATTAACCAACACCGCTGTAATCATCAACGCCATTGCTGGGTGAGCCTGAATAAAGTAGGTTGGTATTTTTCCTTTGGCGGCAGTGAAAATCAAAAACATCACAATAAACCAGGCGAAAGGAAAAGCAATTTCTGACTTTATCTTTTTTGGTGAAGAGATGTAATGAGCCAATACAACGAAGAAAGCCAATGAATAAGGGAGAATGGTCCAAGAAATCACTTCTATATAAAAAAAGGGTCTAAGACTTTTCTCGTTTCTGGTAAAGGCGCGATCGAATGTTTCTCGTTGGAATATCTCCCAGAAGCCGTCACCATAAGTCAGGTACATGTAAGCTACCCAACTCATCCCTATAATAAGTACAATAGGGATTCCCAAATGGAGTTTGATCTGACTTGCTTTTTTTAGGGTGGTTCGGATATTGAAATTTGAATCGATAAGAATAAACAGGCCGATAATACCAGCAACAACTACAATATAGGGGTAGCCCTTTGTTAAGACGGTCAGTCCCAAAGCAATGTAAGAAAGGTAATAATACTTTGTTCTACCCTCCTGATAACCTTTTATAAACCAATACAGCGTTAAGGTGAAGAAGAAGGTAAGAGGGATTTCTGGCGAAGCATATTGTTTGACTGCCATTAACTGAACACTTACTGCCATGATCATTAAGGAGTAGATACCTCCTTTTTCACCATAGAGCCTTTTTCCGAGTAAATAAGTAAGCCACACCGAACCGATGGTAAGTAATACTATGGGCAACCGGATACCGAATTCGTTTAAACCAAAGATGTAAGAGCTGGCAGCAATGAGCCAATAAGTGAGTGGGGGCTTATTGTACCTGGGCTCGTAATTGTATTTGATGTCTAGAAAATTTCCGCTTTCAAACATTTCCCGAACCGATTCTGCATAAAAGCTTTCATTCGGAGTCCATATGTCATTTACATAGAAGTTGTAGAAATAGAGCATGGAAATCACCACCATCAAGAAAATAACTTGTTGCTTATGATTGGCCTGTAAAGTGATGAGGTCAGTGAATTTTTTCATTCAATTGATTTACCCTTATGGATGAGTTTTAGGTACATATATTTAAGAAAAGTATAGTAGCTCGCTGTTTTACAAATGATTAAACCTTCAAAGCCGTCTTTAAAACCTCCTCTTAAAATGTAACTATTAAAGAATCGAAAAATAGGACTCATGATCAATTTGAAATTACTTGATCTTTTACCCAAAGTATGCATAGCCATAGCAGCCTGCTTTGCATACTTGGCTGACCTGTTAATATGATCCTCGTAGCTGGTGTATGAATAATGGAGTAAATCGCCATCAATATGTTGAGTTTTGGATTCTAAATCCATAGAAACAGAAGGGTGGGGGTCAAGCCCGTTCCACTTGCCTTTTCGCCTATCATAGAGCCTAAGCTTTGCATCGGGATACCAGCCAGAATGCTTTATCCATTTGCCACAATAGTTAGTAAACCGGTTGAAAATATAACCGTCATAACTCCAGTTGTTTTTAACCGACTGGATTGATTTTTTTAATTCTTCAGACAATTCTTCATCAGCATCTAACTGGAGCACGTAGTCAAAACTAGCTGAATCTTGGGCGAAATTTTTCTGATCTAAAAAACCTTTCCAAGGGTTTTCTATAAACCTAGCATTATGGCTAAGGGCAATATCTTTTGTGCGGTCTGTTGAAAATGAATCGACAATCAGAATTTCATCACAGATACCAGCTAACGAACCCAAGCAACGACCAATGTTTTTCTCCTCATTGTAGGTAATGATAACCCCTGAAATTTTGACTGGTTCTCTCATTTGCAAATGTTGGTTGCAAAGTTAGCATTTTGATCTGATTGAAGCTGGTAGTTGGTTATATTTGCAGCTCAAACGTATTCACATGATTTTAGTAGAAAACGCAGTTATTAGTGATGACATCAAGGAACAGCTTTTTGTTTGTGATCTTGATGCCTGCAAGGGAGCTTGCTGTATTGAAGGAGATTTAGGTGCACCACTTGAAGATCATGAGCTGAAGGAATTGGAAGATGCTTTTGAAGCGGTAAAACCTTATCTAAGTGAGGAGGGTTTGAAAGCGATAGAAAAAGAAGGCCCTTATGTTCTAGACTTTGAGGGTGATTATTCTACCACAACTATTGGCAATAAAGAATGTGCTTTTTCTATTTATGATGAAAAGGGGATTCTGAAATGTGGGATAGAACAGGCTTATCGAGATGGCAAAACCACATTTAAGAAGCCGATTTCATGTGAGCTTTACCCGATAAGGATCACTAAATACGACCACTACGAGGCTCTCAACTATGATCGCTGGTCCATTTGCTCTGCTGCCTGTACCTTAGGTAAAAAACTGGGAGTGCCTGTTTACAAGTTCCTCAAAGATGCCCTGATTAGGAAATACGGTGAGGCTTGGTACAAAGAGCTTTGCAACGAAATTGAAGGGAAATAGACCCATAAAAAAAGGTCACTTCTGAGAACAAAAGTGACCTTCAATAATAATTTTGTAATACCGTCTCTTACATTCCAGAGAAATCGAAGTTCTCTAAGAAGCTTGTAGTGAATTGACCTGATTTGAATTTAGGGTCGTCCATTAGTTTGATATGGAATGGAATGGTTGTTTTCACACCTTCAATTACATACTCTTCCAAAGCTCTCTTCATTCTTACCAATACTTCTTCACGTGACTGAGCCGTTACAATTAGCTTGGCAATCATTGAATCATAATTAGGCGGAATAGTGTAGCCAGCGTAAATGTGACTGTCAATTCTTACTCCATGTCCACCGGGGGTATGCAGGTTGGTTATTTTACCTGGGCTTGGCCTGAAACCATGTGCAGGATCTTCAGCATTGATACGGCACTCCATTGCAAATAGGTTAGGGAAATAGTTTTTCCCAGAAATCTTCTCACCTGCTGCTACTTTAATTTGTTCTTTTATCAAATCAAAGCTGGTTACTTCTTCAGTGATTGGATGCTCTACTTGAATACGCGTGTTCATTTCCATAAAATAGAAATCACCATGTTTATCCAATAAGAATTCTACAGTTCCAGCACCTTCATATCCAATGAATTCAGCAGCTTTTACTGCAGCAGCACCCATTCTTTCTCTTAGTTCTTGATTAACCGCAGGAGAAGGTGTTTCTTCCACTAGCTTCTGGTGTCTTCTTTGGATCGAACAATCTCTTTCTGAAAGATGACAGGCACGACCGCTGCTATCGCCAACGATTTGTATTTCAACGTGACGAGGCTCTTCTACATATTTTTCGAGATAAAGGCCATCGTTACCAAAGGCTGCAGCGGATTCCATTCTGGCATCGTCCCAAGCTTTTTGGAATTGAGAATCGTCTTTTACAATTCTCATACCTCTACCACCGCCACCAGCAGTAGCTTTTAAGATGACAGGGTATTTAACCTTGTTTGCTATTTTAATTCCTTCCGCAACAGATTTAATCAAGCCATCAGAACCTGGGATGGTTGGTACACCTGCTTTTTTCATGGTGTCTTTGGCCGTGGCCTTGTCTCCCATTTGATCGATCATATCAGGGCTAGCACCAATAAACTTGATGCCGTATTCCTGACAAACCCTTGAGAATTCAGCATTTTCTGAAAGAAAGCCGTATCCAGGGTGAATCGCATCTGCATTTGTAATTTCAGCTGCAGAAATAATGTGTGGTATTTTTAAGTAAGACTGATTGGAAGGAGCGGGGCCAATATTCACCGCCTCATCAGCAAACCTGACATGTAGACTGTCTTTATCAGCCGTAGAGTAAACCGCTACGGTCTTGATGCCCATTTCCTTACATGTTCTTATAATTCGAAGGGCGATCTCGCCTCTGTTGGCAATTAATATCTTTTTAAACACTACAATAGATATTTTAGGTTGAGAAATAATTGGGGGCTTTTGATGGCCCCTTTAACCAAGTTCTTAAGCAGGGTCCACTAAGAATAGTGGTTGATCGTACTCTACAGGTGAAGCATTTTCAACCAATACTTTTACAATGGTACCTGAGATTTCAGATTCAATTTCGTTGAAAAGTTTCATCGCTTCAACAATGCAAACTCTGTCTCCAACAGAGACAGAATCTCCAACATTCACAAAAGAAGGGTCTTCTGGTTTTGGTGAACGATAAAAAGTACCAATCATTGGTGATTTGATCTCTATGTACTTGCTAGATTCGTCAGCAGGCGCTGGAGCTGCTGTTTCTTGTGGTGCAGATGCTACCGCCAAAGGAGCTGCTGCTTGTTGAGGCATTGCTGGTGTCGTAATTATTCTACCTTCAGTGTCTCTTTTAACTTTGATTTTGAACTCTTCAGTTTCAATATTGACTTCAGCCAAACCTGATTTGGCAATAAAGTCGATCATGTTCTTGATTTCTTTAGCATTCATAACAATTCGATTATTTCGTTGGGATAGTGGGCTATTTTACACGCTCACCGTATGAATTTGTTCTAGTGTCTACTTTAATTTTGTCGTCTTGATTGATAAATAAAGGGACTTGAATTTCAGCGCCAGTTTCGAGCGTTGCTGCTTTTGTAGCGTTCGTAGCCGTATCTCCTTTAATACCAGGTTCGGTGTAAGTTACAACAAGTTCTACATATGCTGGTAACTCAACACTTAGCACAGACTCTGTTTCTGCATGAAACAGAACATCAACTTCTTGACCGTCTTTCATCAATTGCGGTGCATTGATTACCTCTTTAGGCACTGCTACTTGTTCAAAAGTTTCAGAGTTCATCAAGTTATAACCGTAGTCATCGATGAAGAGAAACTGATGAGGTCTTTTTTCAATTCTTGCTGTTACTACTTTAACACCAGAGGTGAACGTATTGTCTAATACTTTCCCTGTTCTAATGCTTTTTAGTTTTGTTCTTACGAATGCAGGTCCTTTACCAGGCTTAACGTGCTGGAATTCGGTGATTGCATAAAGGTCGTGATTGTATTCAATTACAAGACCGTTTTTAAAATCTGCTGTACTTGCCATGCGTTTATTTCAAACTAAGTTACAAATATTCAATTCTGATCCTTGGGGATTTTTATGATGGGTCGTATGCCCATTTTAAATAAATAGCACCCCAGGTAAATCCACCGCCAAATGCGGCCAAAATAAGATTGTCACCTTTTTTCAATTGGCTCTCGTAATCCCAAAGACAAAGGGGAATGGTTCCGCTGGTAGTGTTGCCATATTTATGGATATTCAACATCACTTTGTCTTCGCCAATTTCCATGCGCCTTGCGGTGGCGTCTATAATTCTTTTGTTTGCCTGATGAGGAACTAGCCATGTAACGTCATCGCCATCCAAGTTGTTTTTAGCCATGATTTCGGCAGAAACATCAGCCATATTGGTGACGGCAAATTTGAAAACTGCCGATCCTTCTTGGTAAACATAATGCTCACGGTTGTCGATGGTCTCGTGCGAAGCTGGCTTGCGGCTTCCTCCGGCTTTCATATGAAGGTGCTGTGCTCCTGATCCGTCAGATCGAAGAATAGAATCCATCACTCCAACATTTTCTTCGGTTGGTTCTAATAGGACTGCTCCACCACCATCACCAAAAATAATGCAGGTGGTTCTTTCATTATAGTCAATAATAGAAGACATCTTGTCGGCACCGACCACGATTACTTTTTTGTATTTCCCTGTTTCAATGAACTGGCTAGCTGTAACTACAGCATAGATGAATCCTGAACAGGCCGCTTGTAGGTCGTAACTGAATGCATTTTTTGCTCCAACGCCATCCGCAATAATATTGGCAGTTGCAGGGAACATCATGTCGGGGGTAGTTGTGGCACAGATCAAAAGATCAATTTCAGAAGGGTCGGTATTGGTTTTTTCGAGCAAGCCTTTTACAGCCTGAATTCCCAATACGGATGTGCCTTGACCTTCTCCTTTTAATATTCTTCTTTCCTTAATGCCAGTGCGGGAAGTTATCCATTCGTCAGTGGTGTCAACTATTGTTTCTAACTCTTTATTCGTAAGAACGTAGTCTGGCACCCAGCCATTGACTCCTGAGATTTTAGCTCTGATTTTAGTCATCCAATATTTTTAGAATGGAAAAACACCACCCATATTTATAAATAGTGTGCCAATATAAGGGTTCAAGCTTCAGATTCAAATAATAGATTGAATGAAACCTTAGGATGGGCAACTGAAGTGTCTATAAATAAATATTGCTCCTGAATGTTGATTCAGGAGCAAATATTCAAAAGCCAAAAGTTAAACTTAGGCTAAAACTTCTTTTTCTATTACTACTTTACCTTTAAAGTAAAGTTTTCCCTCATGCCAGAAAGCTCTGTGAGGCAAGTGCATTTCTCCCGTAGTTGGGCAAATAGCCAAAGCTTTGCCATGTAATTTCTTGTGAGTTCTACGTTTGTCTCTTCTGGTTTTCGAGATTTTCCTTTTAGGATGCGCCATTTTTCTACAGTTTTATAGCTTTCGCTATTCTTTATTTTTTCAATTTCTTCAAAGAAGCCCAACGTGGGTCTATTGATTCTTCATTTTCCTGATCTTCATTCTCCTCATCGTCTTCCGAAGAATATATCATGAGTACTTCTTCTTCACTGTCATCGTCTTCTTCTTGAAAACGTGGGTGAAGCTTTTTCATGGGGATTTCAAGTCCTATAAATTCAAACATTATGGAGGCCACGTTCAATTGTTGGGTGTCGCGTGGTATTACCACTACTTCATCCGACAATTCCTCATGCTCGTTTCCGAGTTTATAAATGAACGGTCTTTCCAAGTCAATCGGAAAATTAAACAAGTCTAGACTTCTGTCGCACTCGAGTTCTATAGAACCTTTGATGCGAAATACGGTCTGGATCATCGTTTCAGACTTGTTCAATGAAATGTTAGCGGTCAGTTTCCCTTTGCTAATCATGTCATTGTCAAATAATTCAAAGAACTCATCATCTAACAGAAACTCAAAATCATGCAGCCCAGTATTGAGCTTAAAGATCTGTATTTCGTATTTTCTGATTGGTTTCAAATATCTCCCCTCAAAATCAGGACTGCAAAGGTATGAAAATTCAATTGAATCATAAAACAGTGTTTGCTTATTTCCTTAATAAATATTGAACAAAAATCAGTCATTAGCTCATGCGCTGTAAATGAGCACCTTGAAATGGGGCTTAATTACTCAGAATGAGCTTATTCCCTTCTGTTTCTAATGATGTCGATGGCCATATAAAGTGCTGCCCTCATGCTACTTGGGTCGGCTTCGTTTTTGCCAGCGATCCCAAATGCAGTCCCATGGTCTGGCGATGTGCGAACAATTGGAAGGCCAGCAGTGAAGTTAACACCGTCTTCAAAGGCTATTGTTTTGAACGGAATTAAGCCTTGATCGTGGTACATGGCTAGTATTCCATCAAATTTTGAGTTGGTATTATTGCCAAAGAAACCATCGGCAGGGTAGGGCCCAAAGACCAAATGCCCCTTTTCTTTAAACTCGTTGATGACAGGTATAATCAATTCTTTTTCTTCCGTACCTAAAAGGCCGTCTTCTCCAGCATGTGGGTTAAGTCCTAAAATGGCCACTTTGGGTTTAGTAATGCCAAAATCTTTTTTGAGTGACTTTAACATCAAATCAATTTTGCTGGACAGTCTTTCAGAAGTCAACTCTTCTTTAATTTTCATTAAAGGAATGTGCCCAGTGGCTACGCCTATTCTCAGACGATCGTTGCAGAGGAACATCAGGCTGTCTTTCGCTCCAAAAGTGGTTGTGAAGAACTCGGTATGACCTGGGAAGGAGAATTCGCTACTTTGAATATTGTGCTTGCTAATAGGAGCGGTTACTACGCCATCGATAACTCCATTTTGTAAATCTTCCACGGCCCTTTGTAAAGCCGCAAGGGCATACTTTCCGCCATTGGCGTTTTCTTCGCCTGGCTTTATTTCAAAATCTTCTTCCCAGCAGTTAATTACGTTGGCCTTTTTTTCATGAAGCCTGTCGCCAGTATTGAATTGGTAAAAGGAGAAATTATCTAAGCCTAGAATTTTCTTATAGTGCGAAAAGGCTTTTCCGTGTCCGTATAAAATAATAGTCACGTAATCGTAAAGCTTTTGCTCTGAAATGGTTTTGATAATTACTTCAGGACCAATGCCATTAATGTCGCCAATGGTAATGCCTATTACTGGTTTGTATGTTGTTTCGTCTTCCGATTGTAGATTCATGATCAAAGAATTTCCTGCTTTTGTAATCTTTAAAGAAAAGTTGAAGTAGGTTTGAATGTGAGAAGAACAATGAAGCTCTACCCTGAGTAATCTTCAACAGAATTCTCATTTTGTGCAAATTAATGTTTTTTCTATAAGTTACTCCCATGTCAGCAGTCAGACCCAAGAAACATCTCGGCCAACATTTTCTAAAAGATTTAAATATTGCCAAGCAAATTGCTGATGGGCTTACGAGGCATGGCGGATATGATAAGGTGCTAGAGATAGGGCCAGGAACTGGTATGCTGACTCAATTTCTTTTACAGAATGAAGGGGAAACCTCAGTGATTGAACTTGATAGAGACTCCGTAGCCTATTTAAAACAGCATTTCCCTCAATTGGAAGGAAGAATCATTGAAGGCGACTTTTTAAAGCTGAATATGGAAGATTACTTTTCCGGTAAGTTTGCGGTAATTGGTAACTTCCCTTATAATATTTCATCTCAAATATTTTTCAAAGTACTGGACCTAAAGCAGCAAGTGCCAGAAGTGGTTTGTATGCTTCAGAAAGAAGTGGCTGATCGCCTTATTTCTCCTCCAGGAAACAAAACCTATGGGATTTTGAGCGTGTTCTTACAAGCTTATTACGATTTAGAATATTTGTTCACAGTCCCCCCTAATGTTTTTAATCCTCCTCCCAAAGTAAATAGTGCCGTAATTCGGCTAAAAAGGAACAAAAGAGTGTCATTGGATTGTGATGAAGTGCTTTTCAGAAGAGTGGTGAAAGCAGGCTTTCAAATGAGAAGGAAAACATTGCGCAACGCGCTAAAACCAATAAATTTGCCAGAGGAACTGAATGGTGAAAAAGTGCTCGATCAAAGGGCCGAAACACTTTCTGTTGACCAGTATGTGGAACTGACAAATCTTATAACATCGTGTCGGGAGTAAAAATCAGCTTTGAACTTTCTAAAGAATACCTCAGTGCGCTAGAAATAGCTATTGAGGAAAGAAATAGCGCCTTTATCCGCAACACGATGGAAGGGGTGAATTCTGCTGATATTTCTGCACTCTTAGATGAGCTAAATGCCGATATGGCCAAGTATGTCATAGACATTTTGGACAATGAAGTTGGTGCCGAAATTATTGAAGACCTTGAAGAAACCACTCGTACCAAGTTCTTAGAAAACTTCACTCCCAAAGAAGTAGCCGATTACATTACGGAAATGGATTCCGATGATGCGGTGGATATTATTAATGAACTTCCAGCAAAAACCCGTGAAGAAGTAATCTCCGAAATTATCGACCCCGATACCGCAGCCCATATTCATGAGCTGATGCGCTATGTTGAAGATTGTGCGGGTGGATTGATGGCCAAGGAAATGATTGTTGCCAACCTGAATTGGGACATCGTTCAAACCATTGAAGAAATTAGAAGACAGCGCGAAAATGTGGATCGCATTTACGCTGTTTATGTTGTTGACGACAAGCATAAGTTGTTGGGGAAGGTTTCAGTAAAGGATATTTTGCTGGCCAATGACAATACCCATATCAGCGAAATTTATGATGAAGATGTCATCTCTGTTGAAACCTATATGGATGAAGAAGAGGTGGCCGATATCATGCAAAAATATGACCTCGATGTGGTGCCTGTAGTGAATCTACAAGGCAAGCTGGTGGGTAGAATTACTATAGATGACATTGTAGATGTAATTACTGATCAGGCCGAAGAAGACCGACAGTTGATGTCCGGTATCTCTTCAGATGTTGAAGAAGATGATTCTATTTGGGTGATTCTGAAAGCTCGATTACCATGGCTTATCATTGGTTTGGTAGGTGGGATTGTCGGGGCTTTTGTGATTCGCGGTTTCGAAGACCAGATCCAAACCATTACAGGCTTGGCATTATTTATCCCCCTCATCATGGCGACAGGCGGAAACGTGGGAGTTCAGTCATCAACACTCGTAGTGCAGAGTTTGGCCAATAAATCTGTTTTTACAGATAGTTTAGGGAAACGATTGTTGAAGATGGTGGCTATTGCCATGTTTACGGGTTTAGTCTTGGGCTCCATCAGCTTCTTTTTTGTTTATCTATATGGAGAAGTTAAACTCGGTTTAGTAGTCGCCATTGCGCTGCAAGCCGTTG
The DNA here is from genome assembly GCA_963977345.1 of uncultured Roseivirga sp. Classification (GTDB taxonomy): domain Bacteria; phylum Bacteroidota; class Bacteroidia; order Cytophagales; family Cyclobacteriaceae; genus Roseivirga. Next base: position 688 of record CAXBPM010000055.1, on the reverse strand, counting down.
TGCTATTGGCCTCTTTTACCGGAACGGCAACTCCGTTAATATTAGATAGATTCGGAATCAATCCTGCATTGGCTTCTGGTCCATTTATTACTACCGCCAACGATATGTTGGGAATTACGGTGTATTTACTCATCGCAAATTTATTACTCTAAGCTCATGCAGAAAAAGTTTTTGATCGTTGACGACATGCATCAAAGCATCTGTGGATTGCTTTCGAAAATTGGAGTAGATGCCAATTATCAACCGAACATTTCGCGAGATGAATTGCTCAGTATAATCGGTGATTATGAAGGCTTGCTGATTCGTTCCAAAACCGATGTAGATCAAGAACTTATTGACGCTGCCACTAAATTGGAAGTGATAGGAAGAGCAGGGGCTGGTTTAGATAAGATTGATGTACAATACGTTGAGTCAAAAGGAATAGAAATTCTAAATGCTCCAGAAGGAAATAGAGATGCATTGGCCGAACACGCCATGGGTTTGCTGCTTTCTATGTTGAATAATATTATAAAGGCCGATACTGAAGTAAGAAATTGGATTTGGGACAGAGAAGGCAACAGAGGCGATGAGCTAAGTGATAAAACCATTGGTATTGTTGGTTATGGCTACATGGGGCAAGCCTTTGTGCAAAGACTTAGGGCTTTCGATTGCCGCGTGTTGGTGTACGACAAGTACAAAAAGGGTTTTG
>CAXBPM010000054.1:0-13996 GCA_963977345.1 uncultured Roseivirga sp. | reverse complement strand
GTGTTAATTCTACACTTTCAATTAGAAAGTATTTTTAAGTGAATCAATTTCAAGAAAAACGGCTAATCAAGAAATGCATCCAACAAGACAGGTTGGCGCAACGGGTGCTATATGAGCAGTATAAAACTGCCATGTATTCAAAAGCATACCGAATCACCAATAATCAAGATTTAGCACATGACGCACTGCAAGAGGGTTTTATTAAGGTGTTTAAACACATTGAAAGCTACAAAGGTAGTGGCTCATTGGCCGGATGGATTAAAACTATAGTGGTGAGAGCCGCTCTTCAGCAATTGAAAGGGCTGCACTTGTATCTAGAACTGGATGATAAGCTGGTCGGTGAATCGGAACCATTTGATGATGATTTAACAGGAGAGTTGCTCGATAAATTGATGAGTGAGTTGCCAGAGAAGTGCAGGATTGTTTTTACACTCATTGAAGTGGAGGGCTATAGTCATAAAGAAGTGGCAGAGGAGCTTGGTGTTGCTGTTGGTACTTCTAAATCCCAGCTCAATTATGCCAAGCAATTATTAAAGACACAGTTAAAAAATCGAGGTTATGAGCAGTTCAAGAAAGGGTAAACATTTATCCAAAGCCATAAACGAGCTTCCTCGTTATTCGCCAGAGGATGGGCTTTGGGATAAAATTGAACAGGAGTTGGATTCTGTCCAACCTCAATCAAAGAAGAGTGTGAAAGGGTGGTTAAAATATGCAGCGACTTTGCTAGTGCTTGTGGCTTGCACATTTCTAGCTACAGTGTTGAAGAAGAATACGGATCAAATTCATTACGAGGTAGAATATGGGGTGATTAACTACCAATTGGCTTCTCAAGTACAAGCAAACGCAGAGAGTGATTTCCAAAACTTCATTTCCATAGAGTGTTCAGGAGATAGGCATGTTTGTGATTCAGAAGAGTTTCAGCTGTTAGTCGACCAGCTCAACGAGGTGGATGCGGAGGCCCAAAGTATTGCCAAAATGATTGAGCAAACGGGTTTTGATGAAATGCTGTACAAGGCTAAATCCAAAGCTGACTCTGAAACAATAAGGATTAAAAAGGAACTTGTAAAACTATTAAGAGGATGAATATATTAAGAAAGTTCGTCTGCTGTCTGTTGTTAGTAATCACCTGCCAAATACTTTTAGCACAGGAAAGACAAAAGCTTCAGGTGGTTACCAAAACCATCGAAAAGGATTTAAGAGATGTGTTGGACTCAGGTATTCTCATTAAGGGAAGGAAGGCCGAAGTAACTGTTACTGGCTGGGATAAGGAATACATTCGAGTTGAAATGGATTTGATATCAAAGCATCCAAACAAGAAAGTGGCAGTTGAGGAGCTAGAGTACATCCAATATGCCATCTCCAAAACGGAACATCAATACGTACTTCGAAACATGTTTTATTCAGTTGCAAACAAAACAAAGATCAGAAGTAGTCTGAGTGTGAAATATCGAATTTATGTGCCTCTTTCTCAGTCTGTCACGGTAAACAATGAATATGGAAGTATAGACTTACTGAATCTATACGGACAGATTAAAATCGATGGAAATTTTTGTGATGTTAATATGGAGCGGCTGTTCGGAACGGTAATGGCAAAACTCTCTTACGGAGAAATTACAGGCAATCATATTGACGGAAGAACCAATATGCAAGTAACTCGATCTAACATGAAGCTGATTGACTTTGCTGGGGAGATGCGTATCGATAATGAATACGGTAACATCGAAATTAGTCCTTCCACATTGCTGAAATCCCTAGATGTAAAGTCCCGTCATGGTAAGGTGAACTTAACGGTAAACCGATTGGATGCCTTTAATTACAATGTGAGTGTAAACGGTTCTTACATCGACTTACCAGAGGCCCAAAGCGACAAGGTCAAATTGAACGACCTGGAAAATAGCTATTCTTTTAAGGTGGAAAATGGGCTTTCTAAGGCGCACATCAACATTAACAATCTGTTGTTCCCTGTTAAAATTGTAGCGAAAAATGACTAGTCAGATTCGAAGAATATTGCTCGGGCTCATGGCTTGTTTAATTGGCGGGCTTAGTGCTTACGCGCAGAAGGATACTACTAAGGTCAAAGAAGAAATCATCATTGCTTCGGAACTGTTTACCAAAACGGACTATGAAAGGCGGCAAATGATTTTGAAACCTAAGTTTAGGTACATCAATCAAACAGATAAAAACAGTTTACTTAAGGTCGGTTTCCGTCCAGCATTTGGACCAATAATTCACCATTTTTTCATTACTGATTTCAAGTTTGACTTCGTATTGAGTTATGAGAAAAGGATTAAAAAGTCCCCCTTTTCGGTTAATCTAGAGACGGTTACGCGCTTCAATAAATTTGAAATATGGGAGTATGACTATGTATATCATCCTCAATATCGAACTCATGGAGTTTATGAAGATCAACGCTTTGAAGATGGTAAGTTTTATAACCACCGTTTCAGCCTCAATTTAACTTTCAGGTATTACTATAATTATCAGTCTCGAATTGAGGCAGAAGTAACTGGAGATAATCTGTACTCAGAGTATTTTCTAATAAAAGTAAGGGACGTTTTAACCTATACTGAAATAGACGAATTGTCTTTTCGGGGAAATGGAACACTCAAAAAACATGTAGCATCTAAGCAATGGCTCACACAACCTAGTTACCTCACTGTTGGTTGGGGAATACAAAGGCCTTTTTTGAAGAAAACACTCATTGATGCTAATATGGAAATTGGAACAAGGGTACATGGAATATTTTCTCAAAAGTATAATAGTAACGATGTTTTATTTAACCTCAATTTTTTCATTGGCCTAGGATTGTGATATGATGAAGATATATGGATTTTTTATGATGCTGGCGCTAGTATTCTTTGCCTTTTCATCTTGTTCAACAGAGGAGGTCGTATTTGACGAAGTTGTTCAATTGGAGGCCGACATTGCTAAAATTGATGAGTATTTGAACTTCAATGACATCGATGCAGAGACTCATCCTTCTGGTTTTAGATACATTATTGATAATGAAGGAGAGGGGGAGTTTGCTGGAGTTAATCAAGTGTTAATTATGGAAATGACGGTCTTTACATTAGATAGCAACTATGTGTTCAGTACTGTAGAAGAAGTTGAAAGAGCTCAAAACGTGAGTATATATTATTTTAATACATACTCAGTATATCTTTCTAATGATTTGAGGGAGAGACAGTTACCGGTATTACACGACTTGGCCAGTCTTTTGAAAATGAATGGTCGGGCTAGATTATTTGTCCCCTCGGGCTTGGCTTGGGGTACGTTTGGATATACTTGGAGTGCTTCTGGTCAAAATGAAAATAGACACATTGTAATTCCTAAGAATACCAATGTGTTGATAAGTGTAGAACTAGTTCAGATTAAATAAAACACCAATATGAATAGGTTAAAAATTATATTGTTGGTATTGGCCCTTATGAGTGCCAGTGTACATGCCCAAACAGATAGTCTTTCGCTTAAGTTTTCGGAAGAGGCACATCCCCAAGTACTTGATAAAAATGTAAAATGGATTCCAACCCGATCCAGAGCTTATAATTTTGATACAATCCATAGTATGTTAAAGCTAGGTGCTATTCCATTTGGTTCAACTGGATATGGTGGAATTAACCTATTGCGGCAATTAGAAATTGGTTTGGGCTATGAACAGAAAATTCCTGCCACTCAATTCTCGATTGAAGCAAATGTCAATACAATAGTGAGTTTGGGCCGTGAGCGCAGAAATAATATATATTATCATTCGGAGTATAATTCTCAAGGACGAACAACCTCAAACTCCTATACAACAGTCTATGCTTCAACAGATCTAATAACAAGGTATTATTTTCTTAAGAGACGCTCGATACGAAAAAATAGGGGTGGTGATAATCTTTATGGAGTCTATGTTTATGGACAGGCATCTAACCTCTTGTCATGGCAAGAAAATATTACAAGCACGAGTAACTCAAACCCTTATATAAGAGAGCCTTATTCTGTGGTCAAAAGTAGAGGTTTAGGTTCCAATGCCTTATTCTTCTCAGAAGGTATTGGTTATCAGCAAAAGATATTAAAACGAGGATATATAGATGCCAAGATTGGGCTTTGGTACCACAGGAAGGGATATAGATATACGTTTATGCAGAACCCGACTTTTGAAATAAGTTTTGGCTACTCAATTTTAAATAAGAAATGATGAAAAGATTTTGTCTAATAATAGCCCTAATGCCATTGATATTTGGCTGTACAGAAGAGGTGCTTTATGATTTTGAAGAGAACCTTTCAAGAGAAAAAACTCTGATAAACGAGTTTTTGAATAAGAACAATATTGAAGTTCAAACGGACAAAAATGGGTTCTTGTATAAGGTATTGAATGAAGGGGTTAACGAGCCGCTAAAAGAAGGCGATACTGTTTACTATAATTATCAAATGTATTTGCTTGACAGTACTTTGATTGACTCTAATATACCTTCAGTTCTAGATGCCAATAATTCAGAGGGGTATAACCGAGTACCAGTTATGCAGAGAATATATAAATACAGTATCAAAGACGAACCCTATTTCTTTCTTGACTTCGCATTAACTCAAGCTAAAGAGCAAAGTGCTCTTCAGATATTCGTGCCATCTTATTTGGCGTATGGTTCAAATGGATATGTGAATGTGGAAAAGCGTATTGCACCTAATTCTCCAATTTTATTTCAGTTCGAAGTGGTTGAGATTAGTAGATAGGCTTATCTAATCCTATCTACTGACTTTACCAATTTCTCGTCTTTGCGAATACAACTGTAAAGAGAAAATATTGGTTTGATACTTAAGTAGTATTTTTATTAATTTTCAAATAGCTCAATATTCTTATGATCATTAAGGTATATCCCATTACTGAGAAGTTAATTCTGCTTTTTACTGAACTGTAATTATTTCAAATTTACAATTCTTGCAGATCCATTAAACATACGCAATTCCAGAAAAATCAAGTATTGAAGATAGTACAGATGCTATTTGTAAAGAATTTGGTAGTCTGTCGCGTTCAGAAGTGTTGCTCATGAGTATTTATTTCAATCAGTTTTAAAATCCTAAAAAATAATATTGGAACATGTAATAGGGGTGGAGTATGTCTTTAGTTGTCGATTAAAATATTGATATATTAATTATATTTAATATGATATGATGTTTGATCTATGTGTATGATAATTTAGTTTTATTGAATGTAGTAATCAAAGATGTCTATCTGTATTAATATGTATTTAGTGCTTCTTAACTATTTGTTTTAAACTTAAACTATTAACTATGAAAAAAATGTTACTAACGATTGTATTGATCGTTTTTGCGTCTTTTTACGCACGAGCACAAGACCGGACTGTATCTGGGAAGGTGACAGACGAGCTTGGTCTGCCACTACCTCAGGTCTCGGTATTTTTAAAAGGGGCGACTGCGTCAGGCGTTCCTTCGGACGCGAATGGCGATTATCGTTTATCTATACCTCAGTCAGGAGGTGTTCTTGTATTTCGATTTCTAGGTTATGTGACTAAAGAAGTTACTATTGGGGCGCAGAACAGAATAGATGTTCAGCTTGCTCCGGCCGTAACAGATATCGGAGAAGTTGTTATAACGGCTGTCGGGATTGAGACTAACAAAGCTACATTGGGATATTCTATTCAAAACGTTAATCCTGATGACCTCTTAGCTGCTAAGGAAACAAATCTAGTGAATGCGCTTAGCGCTAAGGTTGCTGGTGTCTCAGTGGTGAGTTCATCTGGTTCGCCTGGTGCTTCCGCCAATATTAGAATCAGAGGAAATACTTCTATCGGAGGAAATAACAGTCCTTTGTTCGTTGTAGATGGTGTTCCTATTGACAACAGCTCATCAGGAAATGGAACACAGGGTGTGGATAACTCCAATAGAGCTGTTGATATCAACCCTAATGATATTGCAGCAATGACGGTATTGAAAGGGCCTGCGGCCACCGCTCTCTACGGAATTCGAGCTGCCAATGGTGCTATTATTATTACTACCAAGTCAGGAGAAATTGGTACACCTAGGATTAAATTTAGCACTAGTGTTACTGTGGATCAGATCAATAAGTTTCCAGAACTTCAATCAGAATGGGCGCAAGGCGCTACCGTTAGAAGGGCTGGAGTTTATGGTTTAGAATGGAGAGGGCCTGATACTTTTGAAGGCAATAGCTGGGGACCTAAGATTTCAGACCTTGAATTTGACGGAAGCGACTACGCTTTCGACAAGGGAGGTAGGTTAGTGCCTAGAGGAACAGGTAATGGAGTGCCTGCTAGGGCTTACGACCAAGCAGATTTTTTCAGAAATGGGTATACCGTGGATAATAACATTTCTATCGATGGAGGAACAGAAAACATAAAGTATTTTTTCTCAGGGGGTAACCTTTATCAGCAGGGAGTGGTGCCAAATGCAGATTTTGAAAGAACCACTTTTAGAATGAACCTCAACATGAAGTTGGATGAAAAACTCTCCGTTGGAGCATCTGGGTCTTATATCAATTCAGGTGGAAATAGAATTCAAAGAGGGTCCAATGTTTCGGGCGTAATGCTTGGGTTGCTTCGTAATACTCCGACTTTCGATATTGGGAATGGTAAACAAGGACAAGATGCTGCGGATGATCCTGATTCATATATATTACCAGATGGAAGTCAGCGCTCTTATAGAGCTGGAATTTATGACAACCCTTATTGGGTAACAAATAAGAACCCTTTTAATGATGACGTGAATCGTATCATTGGTAATGTGAATGCCACATATGAGTTAGCAGACTGGATGTCAATAATGTATAAAGTTGGCCTCGATCAGTTTACAGACGAAAGACTCTATGCATTTGATATTAATAAATCATTCAATGGAGCAGTAAGAAATATCGGGAGTGTTAGCCAAGAGACTCGTACATCATCAAATGTGAATCACGACATTATTATGAATCTTAATAAGTCGTTCGATGAAGATTGGAAAACCTCAGGTACATTCGGTTTTAACTATTATAAACGATTATTCACAACCAAAGGTGCTTCGGGATCAACTTTAGCTGCTCCTAATTACTATAATATCGCGAATGCGACAGATGTAAATGCTTTTGAAAGTATTTCGGAAAGACGCCTTTCTGGGCTTTATGGAAACATTAACATCGGCTGGAGAGATCAACTGTTCTTAAACTATTCTGGTCGAAATGACTGGTCTTCTACTTTGCCTGCTGGAGATAATTCATTTTTCTATCAAGCTATAAGTTTAGGGTGGGCTTTTACTGAAAGCTTTGATTTGAATAACTCATGGTTGTCCTATTCAAAATTAAGAGCGTCTTGGGGAGAAGTTGGTAATGATGCACCTGTTTACGCTACAACAAGTTATTTTAACTCAGCTGGTAATGGAGGCGATGGGTTTATTGGTGGTACCAGTTTCCCTGCTTTCGGTTTAAATGCTTTCGAACGCTCTACTCAGTTAGGAAATAATAAGCTGAGACCTGAATCTACGGCCACTTTAGAGCTTGGTATAGAAGCAGAACTCTTTATGGGGAACGTAACATTGGATGTTACTTATTACAATGCTGAAACCGTGGACCAAATTGTTTCAGTTCAAGTTCCAGCTTCATCTGGCTATACTAGCCTTGTTCAAAATGCTGGGTTAATTAGCAATGAAGGATGGGAGATAGAAGTTGGTTTCAAGGTGTTAAACAAATCTGACTTTACTTGGAACATTGATGCCAACTTTACTAAGTCTGAAACCATAGTGAAAGAATTAGCAGAAGGGATTGAGTCGATTACTTTGGCTGGGTTTACCTCTACTTCTTCTCGTGTTGTAGTTGGTCAGCCCTATGGTGCAATTTACGGAAACGGATTGTTGAAGCATGATAATGGGCAGATGCTTATTGGAGCTAACGGTTATCCTATTCTGGATCCTAATGAAGGTGTTTACGGTGACCCAAATCCAGATTGGATTGCGGGGGTGAGAAACACTTGGTCATACAAAAACTTTTCACTTTCTGCTTTAATTGATATCCGTCAGGGTGGTGATGTATGGTGCGGAACATGTGGTATTATAGATTATTTTGGTACCTCAAAGTTGTCAGGTGATTTAAGAGATCAGACAGTAGTGTTTGATGGTGTGCTAGCAGACGGAACAGCGAATACCAAAGAAGTCCCTTACTATGACACTTCTCTTCCAACCTCTGCAAATTACTTCCAGAGATATGGTTTTGGTGGTACAACTGAGCAAAGTGTTTATGACGGAAGTTGGGTGCGTTTAAGAGAGTTAACCTTGGGTTACAATCTGCCACAAAACTTGATAAACTCTTTGAAAATCACTAATGCTCGGGTTCAGCTTACAGGGCGCAATTTATGGTTAAATACCGATTACCCTGGGGTGGATCCGGAGACTAACCTGACGGGTGCATCAAACGGTATAGGCTTAGATTACTTTAACATGCCAAATACTAGAAGCTATGCACTCACCATTAGCATTACATTTTAATTCTTAAAACGATATAGATATGAAAATTTATAAAAAAATATTCTTTTCGGTTTTAGCGTTGAGCTTCGTTTTGCACTCTTGTGATCTAGAAGACTCTAACATTGACCCTTCTAGACCTTTAAATGTCGAATTGAGCTTAATTTTGCCAACAGCAATTGGGCAAAGTGCTTTTAACCAAATGGCCCTTCCGGCCAGACAGCCAGGGATTGTTATGCAGCATTTTGCTGGAATTGATGCCCAGCAATTGGGTTATTCTGAAAACTACCTTTACGAAGAAAACACCTTCAATAACTATTGGAACGGTGGCGCTTATGGAGGTGTGTTAAAGGATGCCCGTGATTTAATTCAGCAAGGCACGGAAGAAGGGCAACCTTATTATGTAGGCATTGCAAAAGTGTTGATGGCTGAGGAGTTCGGGAGACTGACGTCTTCATTCGGAGATATTCCATTTTCTGATGCGCTTAAAGGAACGGAATCAATTAAGCCTGTATTTGATAAGCAAGAAGATGTTTATGATGGTGTTCTAAGGATTTTAGATGAGGCCATCATTGAGCTATCTAAACCAGCAGTAGCTGGCGGCCCTGCTAGTGACGATCTTATTTTTGGAGGAAATGCCACAAAGTGGATTAAGCTGGCCCATGGCTTAAAGGCTCGTTACTTAATGCATCTTACCAAAAGAAGGAGTGTTTATGCACAGGTGTTAACAGAAGTGAATGCCTCTTTTGTGAGTCAAGCAGAGGAGCCTGCTTTTCAATGGCAATCGGCTATTACTGCTGCCAACCCATTGGCTAAGTTTGGTTTGGAGAGATCTAATACTTTGAAAATAGACTCTAGGTTTGGTCAAGCAATGACCAATAGAGCTGATCCGCGTAGATCGAGATATTTTGTATTGCAAGGCAGTCAATACGACTTCCATAACTCTAGTAATACAAGACTGATTTGGGCTCAGAATAATTCTAAAATTCCTTTTCTGTCTTTTGCAGAACTTAAGCTTTACGAAGCGGAAGCTCGCTTAATGACGAATGACGAACCAGGGGCTCAAACCGCGCTGAATGCTGCGGTTGATGCAAGTATGGCTCAGATTGGAGTTGGAGCATCTGAGGCGGCTGAGGTAGTTACTTATAAAGCCACATATTCAAATTTGGCATTGGCAGCAACTCAACAAGATAAGCTGAGGGTTGTTATCGGAGAAGCGTATTATGCGCTGTATGCACATCAAGAGCAAACTGTTTGGACGAATTATAGAAGAACAGGGTATCCAGCATTAACACCTCCTGCAACAGGGTCTAGTGGATTGAATCCATCGGGTGTAGTTCCTAGAAGATGGGTATATCCTGGGGGTGAAAAAACCACTAACAGTGTAAATGTAGATGCCGCAATTGCAAACCAAGGTGGTGAGCTACTTGATAAGGATACATGGGCATTTGGAAACTAGTTTAATTTAGCATTTTACTAAGTATTGAATTCCCCTCTCATCTTGAGAGGGGAGTTTTTTTTAATACCCCTACCTAATCCTATCTACAGACTTTACCAATTTCTCGTCTTTACGAATAAAGCGGTTGGCAACAGCATTCAATACCAAAGCCACAGCGGGTAAAAAGAAACCAAGCTGGAAGTTTCCTTGAACCTGAGGGTTCACTAATTCTTCAAACTGATTTACCTTGAAGAAGCAAATCCCTAAATAGGATACCATAATCAGGGAATTTAATGCCCCAAGCTTCATTTGGTTAAGTCGATTCTTAAATTGGAAAACTGAAAAAAGTGAGACCAATGCGGCTAAAATAGCGAGTGCAGCCAAATACCACATACTCTGCGTTTCGATAATTACGTCATCCGTTTTATCAGTAACGCCTTCTCCAAAATCAATGATTTGCATATCAATGGCTGAGAAAAGAATTCCTTTCGTTTTTTCTGGATTGGCTTCACCCCAAATGTAATAGGCTAAAACCATACCCATACAAATAGAAACGCCTATTAAAAGAATACTCTGAATTCGCTGTATCATGTCTTTTTTGAATTAGGCTGCAAATATAACCAAATCACTTTGAGTTGGAAGTCATTTAATAATGAACCACACAGCTGGCGTTTGATTTTGTTAAATATCAAGATCAGCTTGACTAAAGTCGTAAATCCTCTAAAACCTTTTTCCTTGCTATTTAATTTGAGTTAAATTCGTGTCTCGAAAATCACAAACCCAAATTCATTTATGGAAACTGCTTATATCGTTGATATCGTAAGAACCCCAGTAGGAAAATTCGGAGGCACATTGGCATCAGTTCGCCCCGATGATTTAGCGGCTCATGTCATCAAGGCTTTGATGGAGCGTAATCCTTCTTTCGATCCGAAATTTGTGGAGGATGTGATTTTTGGAGCGGCCAATCAAGCAGGCGAAGACAATCGTAACGTAGCTAGAATGGCGTTGCTTTTGGCAGGCTTGCCCATTGAAACGGGCGGGGTTACTGTAAACCGATTGTGTGCCTCTGGCCTTCAGTCAATTATGGACGCTTCACGTGCGTTAATGCTGGGTGAAGCAGGCGCTTATATCGCGGGCGGTGTAGAGAGCATGACGAGAGCCCCGTTTGTGCAAGCTAAGTCTGAAACAGCTTATGGCAGAGCGACAGAAATGTATGATACTACTATTGGTTGGAGGTTTATTAATCCTAAACTTTCAGAATTATATTACCCATATACAATGGGCGAAACAGCTGAGAATGTAGCGGAAAAATGGAATGTGAGCAGAGAAGCACAAGATGAATTTGCACACAATACACAGCTGAAATACCAAGCGGCTCACAAAGCGGGAAGGTTCAAAAATGAACTGGCCCCAGTAGAAATTCCACAACGAAAAGGGGACACTATCCTATTTGATAAAGACGAACATCCTAGACTTTCTTCTGTAGAAAAGTTAGGGTCTTTAGCGCCTGCGTTTAAAAAAGGCGGCTCAGTTACAGCTGGTAACTCTTCAGGAATTAACGATGGGGCTGCAGCAAGCTTAATTGTCAATGAAGCCACTTTAAAGCAGTTTGGTTTAAAACCAATGGCGCGAGTGGTGTCTATGGCCATTGCAGGTGTTTCTCCTGACTGCATGGGTGTAGGGCCAATTCCTGCTACACAAAAAGCATTAAAAAGAGCGGGACTGACCATAAATGATATTGATTTGGCCGAAGTAAATGAAGCTTTTGCAGCGCAAGCCATCCCATGTGTCCAAGAACTCGGATTGAACCCAGAGATCGTGAATGTAAACGGTGGTTCGATTGCCATTGGTCATCCACTAGGTGGAAGCGGAACTCGTATTTCAACCACTTTGCTTCACGAAATGCAAAAGCGCGACAATGTAAAATACGGATTAGCCACCATGTGTATTGGTGTAGGGCAAGGCGCAGCCATTATTTACGAGAAACTTTAAGAGATTTACGAAGTATGATGTACGAATTACGAATCGAAAACACATCCAACCACATTTCTAAATTTTAATTCATACCTCTAAAATTATCAATCGAACATTGTGAGATACTTCCTCGATATCAGCTACAATGGAACCAGCTATTATGGCTGGCAGATCCAAAAGAGTGGACCAACGGTGCAAGCTGAAATCGAGCATGCGCTGTCTAAACTTTTAGGTGAAAAGGTGGGGATTATGGGCAGTGGAAGAACAGATGCTGGGGTGCATGCCAAACAACAAATCGCTCATTTTGATACAGAAAAGACTGTTGATTTAGTGTGGTTGAAGTTCAGGCTCAATAGTTTTCTGTCGCCCAATGTGGCTGTGAATGATGTTGTCGAAGTGAATTCAGAAGCACACACACGTTTTGATGCAATTGAAAGAAGCTATGAGTATTATATTCATCAACAGAAATCTCCATTTGTGCAGGAGTTGAGCTATTACTTCCCGAAGCCATTGAATATTGATTTAATGAACGAGGCGGCTTCTAAATTACTGGGAACTCAAGATTTTGAAAGCTTCAGTAGAATAAAGACGGAGGTAAATAATTTTATTTGCAACATCACTAAAGCGCATTGGAAAATGGAGAACGATTCTTTGGTGTTTCACGTTACTGCCAACAGGTTTCTGAGAGGTATGGTGCGGGCCTTGGTAGGCACTTTGCTCGAAGTAGGCCTCGGAAAACTGACTGTTGAAGATTTTATTAAGATTATAGAGCGAAAAGATCGAACAGCCGCGGGTAGGGCAGTCCCACCAAAAGGCCTATTTTTGTCGAAAGTTACGTATCCTAGTTCTGTATATAGCAACTAATCCTTTGGAAAAAGAACAAGTTAAAAGCGGTAATATTGTTGATTTTAGAGTGCTTAAGCGTCTTTTTCGCTTCGCGAAGCCGTATCTGAAACAGTTTTATTTACTCGTATTCCTTACTATTTTACTGGCCGTTTTAGTACCCATCAGGCCATACATCGTTCAGCTTTCTATCGATACTTATGTGCCGCAAGGTGACTATTCTGGCTTAATGACCATGCTAATCATTCTGGTCATTCACCTGGTTGTTTTGGCGATAGTACAATATGCGCACACTTATCTTTCGGGTTGGGTGGGGCAAACAATTATTAAAGACATACGGATAAAGCTTTATGAGCACCTGCTCAAATTAAAACTGAAATTCTTCGATAAAACCCCCATTGGCAGACTGGTGACAAGGAACGTTTCAGACATTGAAACGCTTTCAAATGTGTTTAGCGAAGGAATTGCGGCCTTGATTGGTGACTTGCTTCAACTCGTGTTCATCATGGGTTTTATGTTCTACCTCGATTGGCGATTGACCCTGATTAGCTTGGCTACATTGCCACTGCTTATTTTCAGTACTTACATTTTCAAAGAGAAAATCAAAGTCACTTTTAACGATGTTCGGAACGCGGTGTCAAACCTGAACTCTTATGTACAAGAGCATGTGACAGGAATGAACATTGTTCAGATTTTTAATGCTGAAGAACGCGAATACGACAAATTCAAAAAGATCAATAAGGAGCATGAAAAGGCCCACATTAAGTCGGTGCTATATTATGCAATCTATTTCCCCGTAGCAGAGATTATCCAGGCTGCGGCCATTGGTATGGTGGTGTGGTATGGTGCGCGAGGCATTTTGAGCGATTCTGGAATTGCGCCAGGTCTGATCATTTCCTTCATTATGTACCTTCAAATGTTCTTCCGCCCGATAAGGATGATTGCCGATAGGTTCAATACCCTGCAAATGGGGATTGTAAGTTCGAACCGAATTTTCACGCTTTTGGATAGCGATGAAAACATTACCGATGAAGGGACTTATATGCCTGAAAGATTCAAAGGGGATGTGAAATTCAAGAATGTTTGGTTTGCCTATAACGAAGAAGAATACGTTTTAAAAGATATCACATTTCATGTGAAGGAAGGGGAAACCATCGCTTTGGTTGGAGCCACGGGTGCGGGGAAATCTTCTGTGATTAATCTTTTAAGTCGCTTTTATGAAATCAATAAAGGCACAATTGAAATTGACGGGCACGATTTAAAGGAATATGATCTTTCCGCTTTGCGGGAAAAGAT
>CAXBPM010000053.1:0-14039 GCA_963977345.1 uncultured Roseivirga sp. | reverse complement strand
GCGTACTGGCATATTCTCCAATTGATCAGAAAATAAGACATAAACCCTTGTTGCTTGATCACCTCCAGTTCGGTTTGAATGCGATCCAGTATTTTCTGAGTAGACTGCGGATAACGATAATCAAAACCTTCATTACAAAGCCTTTCCAACATTTGATAATCCGCCTCAGGACTACCGCAATAAGTGCGTTGGTTTTTATTCAGGTTTTCTCCTTCGAAATCAAAATGGATACTGCATTCATCCAAAAGCTTTTCAGTATTGGTGATCATATAGGGATGGTCGCAATACAATTCCCTTAACTCCTCCACCGGACGAATGAAATCCTCCGCGCTGCCTTCTTCTGCCTTGGCCAGTTTGCTCAGCAACGTATTATTATCGATAGCCCGCAACAAACGATGGGCATTAAAGTCCTTTTTCAGGACAACCCTTTCCCCAGTCTCTTTATCAATTTTGCTTCTGAATGTGGCCGTTGGCAACATCACCAGTTTGGCCCTTTCCATCTGGTGTGGCGGATACACCAGCTTAATTAAATCGGCAGGTTTTATACCAATAAATTCGTTTTCGCGAAGCTGAAAATGGGTGTATTTCTGAAAAGGGTACACCACAAAAGCATGCTGAAAAGCTGGAGCTCGATCTGGAATTTTTTCGCCCGAATGAAGAAACTGAGAGAGGTAATCATTGAGCTCTTTAAATCCCTCGTTGTTTTTAGCAATGGCAATAAACCGTTGATCCGCCCCATTTCTGAAATCAATCCCCAAAACAGGCTTAATGTCATATTTTGGTGCCATTCGCACAAAATTGAGACTGGCAGCCGTGCTATTAATATCTGTTAAGGCAAAAGTATGTATCCCTGCCCGCTGCATTTGAGCAAGCAGTTCGGCTGTTTTAACAGTGCCATATTTAAAGCTGAAATAGGAATGGGTGTTGAGGTACATTTTAAAACCATTTTTTAATAATCAATTACCGCCTCCTATTCGGCAACAGCGGGGGTGGTTCTCCTGTAAAAGGATTAAAGCGGCTGATGGTCCGAGCTTCCATACCAGCCGCCCGCATCACTACACGGTCACCATATTTATCGCGCATTTTGTCCATGGCATGATACAGGTTGAGCTGCTCTTCTATGTCTTCAAAAAGGTTGATCTGGTAACTTCCTTCCACCAAATGGCTAAAGCGAACGCCAATCAGCCTGACTAAAAGTCGTTTATGGTAGAGTTTATTAAACAGCTCCAGCACCTTAGCGATCAACACATGATCTGCGGAAGTATATGGAATTCGGGACTGTAGTGTATAAGTATTAAAATCGGAATAACGCACTTTGACGGTAACGCAGGACGTGAGCTTCTGCCCCCTGCGCAACTGAAAAGCAAGATTCTCGGCCATGGCCAGCAGTATGCCTTTGAGCTTAATCACATCAATGGTATCTCGGTCAAAGGTTCTTTCCGTAGAAATTGACTTGCGTTCGTTGTAAGGCATCACGGGCGAATTGTCTAATGCCTGTGCCTTCTTCCAAATACTCACCCCATTTTTACCCAATACTTTTTCCATCAGTTCCATGGGCATTTCCTGAATGGTCCTGATTTGTTTTACCCCAAGGCTATAGAGCGTCTGTTGCGTTTTTTCGCCTACCATAGGGATCTTACTGATGGAAAGCGGAGCAATAAAAGGCATTTCATAACCTAAGTCTACCTTAATTTGGTTGTTGGGTTTTGCTTCGCCTGTAGCTATTTTAGAAATGGTTTTATTCTTCGACAAACCAAAAGAAATGGGCAGCCCTGTTTCTTTGGTAATCCTTTTTCTCAGTTCCGAAGCCATGAGATAACTATTGAAAAACTTATCTAAGCCTGTCAAGTCAGCATAAAACTCATCGATAGACGATTTCTCGTAAAGCGGTACCGTCTCTTTTATAATGTTGGTTACGTCCTCGGAATAGTTAGTGTAGGTCGCGGAATTACCTCGAATCTGGATGGCATCGGGACAAAGTTCTTTCGCCCGCTTCATGGGCATGGCTGAATGCACACCATAGGCCCTTGCCTCATAACTACAGGCAGCCACCACCCCTCGATCGGTCACCCCCCCAATAAGCACAGGTTTGCCAATAAGCCTACTATCGAGCAGGCGTTCAACAGACACAAAAAATGTATCCATATCGAGATGAAGGATTGTTTTTTCCAATTCAGTAGTCTTTTCAAAAGTCAACGTAAATCTAATAATTTTAGTTAACTAAAATTATTAGATTTACGGATTGAAAATACTAAATTGGTTAAGAGTTATTAGTTATGAGAGATTGGGTCAAAGGGCAGAAGACGTTAGCATGGGTTTATTTTGAGTTGAATATCCTTACTATAAGTACTGTAATTCGATTCAAAATAAACTGGAGGGGTAAGGCTATTATTGGGATTTAAAATAGCCGAGTTCCTTATTTAAGTTTTTCGTCAGAATCTTAAATAAGACATCCATATCATAGAATACAAAAAGCCCCGATTTTGTGTAAAAATCGAGGCTTTTTAGTGATCCCGACAAGAATCGAACTTGTATCTAAAGTTTAGGAAACTTCTATTCTATCCGTTGAA
The DNA here is from genome assembly GCA_963977345.1 of uncultured Roseivirga sp. Taxonomy (GTDB): domain Bacteria; phylum Bacteroidota; class Bacteroidia; order Cytophagales; family Cyclobacteriaceae; genus Roseivirga. The sequence goes on along the minus strand of CAXBPM010000053.1, from coordinate 11,469 downwards.
CTACGGGACCGTTCCTTTATTAGGAGGGGCAAAATTAATTAATAATACGTGTCTTTCAAGTAGTTTGGAAAGATGGTCATGTGCTGCTTTTTCACCTTCTCAAAAATCACTTCACGCATTTCTGCAATGTTCTCTTTTTTCTCAGCCGAAATAAACACAACGATCTCACCTTCAGCATTTAAATAGGTTTTCTTCAGCCTTTCCAATGTCATTGGTGGATGTTCCATTTCCTCCTCTATTTCTGGATCTAAAGATTCAACCAGCTTATCAATTTTATTGAAAACAATGATTGTTGGTTTATCTGCCGCACCAAGGTCTACCAAAGTTTGGTTTACCGTTTCCATTTGGTCTTGGAAATAAGGATGCGAAACATCTACCACGTGTAAAAGAATATCGGCCTCCCTTACTTCGTCTAAAGTAGATTTAAAAGATTCGATCAAGTGTGTAGGCAGTTTTCGGATAAAACCTACCGTATCGGACAACAGGAAAGGAATATCGTCAATGGCTATTTTTCTAACCGTGGAATCTACAGTAGCGAAAAGTTTATTTTCAGCCAATACATCTGCCTTAGTCATTAAACGCATGAGGGTAGATTTACCCACGTTGGTGTACCCAACCAATGCCACACGCACAATGCTTGTTCTGGATTTTCGCTGAACTGCATTCTGCATTTCAATCTTCTCCAGTTTCTTTTTCAGTACATCTATCTGGTTCCTGACAATCCTACGGTCAGTTTCAATTTCCATTTCACCAGAACCACCTCTTGTGCCGGTTCCACCTCTTTGTCTTTCCAGGTGAGTCCACATTCTGGTTAATCGAGGTAATAGATACTTGGATCTCGCCAGCTCAACCTGAGTTTTGGCCTGAGCCGTTTGCGCACGATAAAGAAAGATATCTAGGATGAGTAAACTACGGTCGTAGATTTTAACTTCCAGTTCCTTTTCTAAATTTCGCAGCTGAGAGGGCGAAAGATCGTCATCAAAAATAATTGTTTTAACGTCTTCTGCTATAATGTAAGTTTTAATCTCTTCGAGCTTCCCCTTACCTACAAATGTCTTTACCTCCGGCCTTTCCATCCTTTGTGTAAATGACTTTACAACTTCAAGACCGAGAGTTTCGGCCAAGAACGCCAATTCGTCCAAATACTCCACTACCTTTTCTTCGGGCTGGCCTTTAGTGATGAGCGCGACCATCACTGCTGTTTTTTCGTCCGTATCTGTTGTTAAATATCCTCCCATAAAGCATCAAAATTACTACTTATCGAAGCCATTTCTAAATTCAACCTAGAAATTGCGTCATGAAACTAAAAAGTATAAACACCATTTAAGGGTATAATAGTTTTGTGGTGCCTTATCGTTTGATAAGAAAGCTTAACGGCTTAAGTTTGAAAGGAATTTTTTAGCAATGAAAATTATAGAAACAGGCTTTGATGGGCTTTACGAAATTGAGTCCACCGTGTTTGGAGATGACCGAGGGTACTTTTTTGAATCTTATCGAAAAAAGGCCTTTGAAGACCTCGGAATACAAACTGACTTTGTCCAAGACAACGAATCATTTTCGGTAAAAGGCACTTTGCGTGGGCTCCATTTCCAAAGCGGCTCTTACGCTCAAGCAAAACTCGTAAGAGTGGCCTTGGGCAAAGTAATGGATGTGGCAGTAGACCTAAGGCCTAACTCCCCTACTTTCGGTAAGCACCATACGGTAGTATTAGATGCCAAAAAGCATAATCTATTTCTTGTACCTGCTGGCTTTGCTCATGGCTTTTTAGCTTTAGAAGACAGTGTTTTTTCATACAAGTGCTCCAACTACTATAATAAAGAGTCGGAGAGCGGTATTTTATGGAATGATCCAGCGCTAAATATCGACTGGCAAATAGAAAACCCAATCGTGTCTGAAAAGGATAAACTTTTACCTAATTTTGCAGCGTATAAAAACGCACCTCTATTTTGAGTATACTTTCCTTTCTAAAGCCAAAGGATACTTCTCCCGCCTCTGTTTTGCCTATCAAAACAGATATCCATTCGCATTTAATTCCTGCGATTGATGACGGTGTACAGTCTATCGAAGAATCGCTTACGGTTTTGCGTGAAATGGAAGCCCTAGGTTATGAGAAGGTAATTACCACTCCCCATTCCATGCCTGGTACTTACGACAACTCTCCCGAAAATATTTATGCCGGGTTGGAAGTAATGCGTGAAGCCATTAAGAAAGAAGGCATCAATATCCAACTAGAAGCTGCTACAGAATATTACCTCGATGAATCGTTTGTAGAACTGATAGACTCAGGTGCTCCACTAATGACTTTTGGCAATAAGCACGTCTTGTTTGAAACCCCGTTTATGAACATGCCTCCCCAGTTGAAAGAGGTCACCTTCAAATTGAGTCTAAAAGGCTATAAACCTGTTTTCGCCCATCCAGAACGCTATTTATATTTAATGCAAAGCGAATACTTACTGGATGAATTGATTGATAGAAATGTGATCCTTCAGCTGAACATAGTTGCCTTAACAGGTTGTTATTCTAAGCCTGTCCAAAAGTTTGCAGAAAAACTCATTGACATGAAAGCGGTGAAATTAGTAGGTACAGACTGTCACAACATGGGACACATTCACCTCTTGAAAGAAGCGGTGAAAACAAAGTATTTTAAAAAATTAATGAACTTAGATCTTCTAAACAACTCCCTTTAGAGCTATGGTTTTTGTTACTGGCGCTACTGGTTTGCTCGGTAGCTTTATTTGTAGAGAACTTATTAAAAATGGGCAATCCATTCGGGCTGTCAAACGCGGAAGTAGTCAATTGACTTTAATCGAGGATATTGCTGACCAAATCGAATGGGTAGATGGTGACATGAACGACACTACCTTTCTGCTTGAAGCACTGGAAGGTATTGACGGAGTTATTCATGGGGCTGCGATTATTTCTTTTGATAAAAGAGATGAGGATCGAATGTACAAAACCAATGTACAGGGCACTGCCGACTTGGTAAACGCTTGCTTAAAAGCAGGAGTCACCAATTTTGTACAAATAAGTTCTGTAGCCGCTTTAGGGAGAAAGCCTGGTCAGAAATTTATTGACGAAAAGGATAAATGGGAAGGCACAGAATATGATTCCATCTATGCCCGATCTAAATACTTACAAGAACTGGAAGTTTGGCGTGGTGCTCAAGAAGGCTTGAAAGTGAAAATCGTAAACCCTTCCGTAGTATTAGGCCCAGGCTTATGGGGTAGCGGAAGTACTTCTGTTTTTAAATATGCATACGACAGCAAAAAATTCCACCCTGAGGGCACTATCAATTTTGTGGATGTACGCGATGTAGCCGAAATCTGTGTTAAACTACTTGGTGCAGACGTTCAAAATGAAAGGTTCGTACTCAATGCAGGTACAAAAGAGTTTAGCGATTTCTTTGCCGAAGTAGCCAGTCGTTTTGGTAAAAAACCACCTACCAAACCTGTTCCTTACTGGATGCTCAAAATAGCAGTAAAGCTAGAGTTTGTACGCTCTAGGCTTATGCGTCAAAGCGCATTAATCACAAGCGATACAGCAAAACTATCGCGTATGCACTATCACTTCAGAAATGATAAAGTGAAAAAAGCTTTAAGCTTTGAGTTTCGTCCTATGAACGAAACTTTAGACTGGAGCGTTAGAGAACTTAAATCTATGCACAACCTTTAAAAAACAGGGTTATAAACAGATCAGGAAAAAAAAGACAAGGCCATATAGTTTGCCATTCATTTATTCCTTACTTTGAATAAACCTTTCGAAAATAGATGCAAGAAGACTATCCTAGCAGAGAAGAGGAACGTGGGCTGATCAAGAAATTCGAGGAGCAACTCAAGCAAAAGACATATAATTTTTTCGATATCACTGAATACGAAACGATTATTCAGTATTACATCGATCACCTTCAATTTGGCAAGGGCTTAAAAGCATGCAAGCTTGCCATTGATCAATTCCCGTTTTCTCAAGAAATAAGCTTACTAATGTCGCAGTGCTACATTGGTAAAGAAAATTATCAAGAAGCCTTGAGGGTAATTGATGAAGCTCAAAATTTGCATCCGAATGATGTGGAGTTGAACACCGTGAAAGGAACGATTTATTCCTTTTTGGGTGAATATAAAAAAGCTGTTGAGCTTTTGCTCAGTACGCTTGATTATGCTGAAGACAAATCAGAAGTATACTATAATATAGGCCTTACTTACCAAACCAATTCAAAATTTGAAGAGGCCATTGGGTATTATAAAAAGGCCATTGAACTAAACTTAAATCACGAAAGCGCACTTTATGAGCTTGCTTATTGCCTAGACGTAACGGGTAAGCTGGAAGACAGCGTTGACTATTATAATCAGTTTATCGATCAAGACCCTTATTCTACCTATGCATGGTACAATTTGGGAATTGTACTAAACAAGCTAGAGCGTTATGAAGAAGCGATAAAAGCTTACGATTACGCTTTGGTCATTGAAGACACATTTTCATCGGCTTGGTTCAACATGGGTAACTCCTACATGAACATCGACAAGTATGATGAGGCCTTAGAGGCGTATAAGAATACGCTTACGAATGAAGGTCCATCAGCAGAAACCTATTGCTGCATTGGCACTTCTTATGAAAAACTCGAACAATACGAGTTGGCCATGAAGTATTACCGAAAATCCACAAAGCTCGATCAGTTTTATGAAGATGCTTGGTATGGAATAGGTTGTTGCCTGTCTGAGCAAGACAAGTACTATGAGGCCATTCATTTCTTCAACAAAGCCCTTAAGCTGGACCCAGAAAATGCGAACTATTGGTTGGCCATTGCCGATGCCGAACAGCATGTTGGCAATGTGGTATCTAGTTTTGAAGCCTATCAGGAGGCTGCTATGCTAGAACCCAACAATGAAATGATTTGGCTCGATTGGTCACTCATTTATTATGAGCAAGGAGAACACATTAAGGCCATTGAATTGATTGATAGGGCTTTGGAAGAACTTCCAGAAAATTCTGACTTAATGTATAGAATGGTAGTTTACCAAATATCGGCAGGTAGATACAAAGAAGCCTTTACTTATCTAGAAAATGCTTTAATTTTGGACTTTGAAAATCACAAAGTGCTTTTCGATTTCTTTCCTAAAATTGAAACCCAAAAAGCACTATTTAAGATCATTGATCAGCACCGAAATAAAATTTAAATGCACTACTTTTTAGATAACCTGCCCGAAAGGACACAGAAACCAAGAGAAAAAGGCTTCACTATGGTCATGGACAAAGGCCTAAGTGTTAGACAAGCAGAAGACTTTCTTAGCGTTAGCGCTAACCATGTAGACATTATTAAGTTAGGCTGGGCTACTTCGTATGTGACAGCCGGCCTAGAAGACAAACTTGATGTATTCAGAGCTGCAGGTATCCCTTTTTACTTTGGAGGAACGCTTTTCGAAGCTTTCGTTGTCCGAAATAAATTTGACGATTACAGAAAACTACTAGACAAATTTCAAGTGCCTTTTGCCGAGGTCTCTGATGGTTCGTTAGAAATGGATCACGATAAAAAGTGTGAATACATCACCGAATTATCAAAACAAGTGACTGTGCTTTCAGAAGTTGGTTCTAAGGACGAGGAAAAAATCATCCCTCCTTACAAATGGATCGAACTAATGCAGAAAGAGCTAGACGCTGGTGCATGGAAAGTAATTGGTGAGGCACGTGAAGGAGGTAACGTTGGCCTTTTCAGGTCAACTGGAGAAGTTCGTTCAGGCTTGGTTCAAGAAATTTTAACCAAAATCCCTTTTGAAAAAATCATTTGGGAAGCTCCACAAAAAGCACAGCAAGTCTATTTCATTAAGCTGGTTGGCGCCAATGTAAACCTTGGAAATATTGCACCAGAAGAATTGATTCCACTAGAGACCATTCGTTTGGGCTTAAGAGGAGATACTTTCACTCATTTTCTGGACAAATAAGAATGAAGAACGTAAAGGAATTCATTCTTCTCTACTTTAAGGGTATTGCTATGGGAAGTGCTGATGTAGTTCCTGGCGTTTCTGGCGGAACTATCGCCTTTATTACTGGCATATACGAAACATTACTAAACGCCATTCGCAGTGTTGACCTTCAGGCACTTCAGTACCTGAAGAAATTTCAAATTAAAGCGCTCTGGAAACACGTTAACGGAAACTTCTTATTGCCACTATTGGCAGGAATTGCGACCAGTGTTCTTACACTCGCCAAAGTAATCACCCATTTGTTGGCCGAATACCCAATACAAGTTTGGTCATTCTTTTTTGGGCTGATTGTTATTTCAGCCCTCATTATTCTTAGGGAAATAAAGCAATGGAATATTGGTGTTTTTGTGGCCATAGCTTTGGGCATTGCCGCGGCATACTTTATTACATCTGCCACTCCTGCTGAAACACCAGAGGCTTCTTGGTTTCTATTTATAGCAGGCGCAGTGGCCATTTGCGCCATGATTTTACCCGGAATTTCGGGTGCATTTATCCTGCTTATTTTCGGAAAGTACGAATTCATTCTATCTGCTGTAAAGGAATTTAGAATCGTAGACATTGCCATTTTTGGCTTAGGTTGTATAGTGGGCTTATTGAGTTTTGCTCGTTTGGTAGGTTGGCTTTTCAACAAATACCACAACATTACAGTGGGTGTTTTATCAGGCTTTATGATTGGTTCTTTGAACAAGGTTTGGCCTTGGAAAGAGGCTATTGAAAAGTATATCGACCGTCATGGTGAGTTAAAACCTTTGGTCGAAGCCAATGTTTTGCCCAATCAGTATTTTGCAAAGACGGGTGCGGAACCTTTCTTTTTAGAAGCTATTTTATTTGCTGCTGGTGGCTTCCTAATCGTATTGGCAATGGATAGAGTTGCAGCTGCGCTAAACCCGAAAAAGTAAATGCGAAAATTTGGACTGATCGGTTACCCACTCGGCCATTCGTTTTCGAAAAAACACTTCTCAGATAAATTCGAAAAAGAAGGAATTGAAGCCGAATATGAGCTTTATCCTCTCGAAGATATTGAGGAATTTCCTGCCCTAGTAAAAAGCATTAAAGAACTTGAAGGCATTAATGTTACCATTCCCTACAAGGAGTCGGTAATGAAATTCCTTGATGAAGTTGATGAAAAGGCGGCTGCCATTGGCGCTGTGAACACTATCAAAATTCAAAAAGGAAAACTGAGGGGTTACAATACCGATTATTTGGGTTTTAAAACTTCGTTAGTGAAGTTTATTGGAGCCAATCCTATTCCCACAAACGCTTTGATTTTAGGAACGGGCGGGGCTTCTAAAGCAGTTCAAACTGCACTTTCAGATTTAGACATTGAGTTCCGTCTCGTCTCACGTAGACTACAAGCAGGACAGCTTTCTTACGAAGACTTCAACACCCCAACACCTGAACACCTCGATACCTACGAACTTATCATCAATACCACACCATTGGGCATGGCTCCCAAAATAGACGGTCTACCTGATCTGCCTTATCAGCAACTGACTACCGATCATTTTCTCTATGATTTAGTTTATAACCCACTTTCAACCGCCTTTATGCAAAAAGGAATTGAGGCTAAATGTTGGGTGAAAAATGGCTTGGAAATGCTGCATGGCCAAGCAGAAGCCTCTTGGGAGATTTGGAATAAGTAAGTTTCTGATCGGGTTAAACAACATCCAAAAACTTCTGAACTAAAAACAGTTACCAGAGGTTTTTGTTGCTAGCGCTTTACCTTAGTTTTACCTTATGGATTTCAAGCTTACTTCTGACTTTGTACCAACGGGCGATCAACCCACAGCCATCAAGGCCTTAACCGAGGGTGTTAATGCAGGAGAAGCCAGCCAAGTCCTTTTGGGTGTTACAGGTTCAGGTAAAACCTTTACCGTAGCCAACCTTATTCAGGAAGTTCAAAAACCCACCTTGATCTTAAGCCATAACAAAACCTTGGCAGCCCAACTCTATGGGGAATTCAAGCAGTTCTTCCCAGACAATGCGGTTGAGTATTTCATTTCATACTACGATTACTATCAACCTGAAGCCTTTATTCCGGGTAGCAACCTTTTTATAGAAAAAGACCTTTCTATTAATGAAGAAATTGAAAAGCTAAGGTTGAGTGCTACTTCCGCCTTACTTACAGGCCGAAGAGACGTGATTGTAATAGCTTCTGTCTCCTGCATTTACGGTATTGGAAACCCTGAAGAGTTCGGTAAAAATGTAATTACACTCCAAGTAGGCGACAGTATTTCACGCAACAAGCTCCTTTTTGCTTTTGTAGACATTCTTTACAGCCGAACCGAAGCGGAGTTCAAGCGGGGTACTTTCCGCGTAAAAGGTGATACGGTAGATATTTTCATTGCTTATGGCGATTTCGCTTATCGCATTTATTTCTGGGGCGATGAAATTGAGGCCATTCAAATGATTGACCCCATGTCAGGAATGAAGATTTCGGACGAACAAATCATTACTATTTTCCCTGCTAACCTTTTCGTTACGGGTAAGGATGTGTTGAACCAGGCCATTCTTGAAATCCAGGATGATTTGGTAGAACGCCTCCACCAGTTTGAAGATGATGGCAAATTTCTGGAAGCCAAAAGACTGAAGGAACGCACTGAATTCGACCTAGAAATGATGCGCGAATTGGGCTATTGTTCTGGTGTAGAAAACTATTCACGCTATTTCGACAGACGCGAAAGAGGACAAAGACCTTTCTGTTTGCTCGATTATTTTCCAGAAGATTTCTTGATGGTCATTGACGAAAGTCACGTAACGCTACCACAAGTCCGTGCGATGTGGGGTGGAGATAGATCTAGAAAAGAAAACTTGGTGGAGTATGGTTTCAGACTGCCATCAGCCATGGATAACCGCCCGCTAAAATTTGACGAATTCGAAGGGATGGCCAAGCAAACAGTTTACGTCAGTGCTACCCCAGCCGATTATGAACTCAACCTGACGCAAGGCGAAGTAGTAGAGCAGGTAATTCGACCAACTGGCTTGCTAGACCCAATTATTGAAGTGCGTCCAAGCCCTAACCAGATCGATGATATTTTAGAAGAAATCGACATTCGGGTGAAGAAAGATGAGCGCGTACTCATTACCACTTTAACCAAGAGAATGGCCGAAGAGCTCTCCAAATATTTGGAAAGGGCGAATGTAAAGGTGCGCTATATCCACTCAGAAGTAACCACCCTAGACAGGGTTGAAATTCTGCGTGATCTAAGGCTGGGCGTCTTCGATGTCTTGGTGGGCGTAAACTTATTAAGGGAAGGGCTTGATTTACCAGAGGTTTCATTGGTCGCGATTTTGGATGCCGATAAAGAAGGCTTCCTCCGAAATGAACGCTCTTTGGTACAAACCATTGGTCGTGCGGCCCGAAACCAAAACGGTATGGTGATTATGTATGCCGACCGAACTACGGTTTCTATGCAGCGTGCCATTGACGAAACTCGAAGAAGAAGGGCCATTCAGCAAGCCTATAATGAAGAGCATGGTATTACACCAACGACCATCCATAAATCGAAAGAGGATATTATGAATCAAACTTCGGTGGCCGATTCCAGAAAACAGAAAAAGAACTACTATTCTGAAAACGAAAGTATTTCCATAGCTGCCGATCCTGTCGTAGCCTATATGAGCAAAGAAGGGATGGAAAAAATGATCCTCAAAACCCAAAAGTCGATGGAGAAAGCCGCCAAGGACCTCGACTTTATCGAAGCCGCCAGACTACGCGATGAACTTGCTGAGTTAAAGGAGTTACTAAGGAAAAAACAATCACGTTAACTGCCCTTTCCCTGTATTCAAAAATATTTCTGTTCTTCTGCTGTGACCTTTTCAAAAAGCTACGTCAAATGGCTAAAACCACAGAAAATAAAACATGAAACAGCAAATTATCATTGGAGTTATCATCTTGACATTGTTCAGCTGCTCTAATGAAAAAGAGAAAGAAGTATTGATGAGTGAAAACTCAAGCTTGGTTGCCAAATTAGATAGCCTTTCATCGGAACTAAAAAACAACCAAAAGGCATCGGCTACATTAATGCAAGCCATGACCTTATTGGATTCAATTGATTTGGGTAGAAAAATGCTCAGAGTAACTTTAGAGAGCAGCAATTCTCAAGAGGATTTCATAGCCCATTTAACAGAGTTGAAATCTTACATAGCGCAAACCTCTCTTCAGATTTCGAGTTTAGAAAAGTCATTAAAAAACTCGACAACAGCACAAAACACTTATGCCAATAGCTTAAAGAAGTTGAAGGCTGATTTTGAGTTGCAAAAAAATGACATCGCGTTATTGGAAGCTCGTTTAGATACAGAAGCCAACAACAATCAAAAGTTGGTTGCATTGAACAACATTCAATCAGAAACCATTTTGAATCAAGATGAAATGATTGAAGCAAAAACAATGGAATTAGAGCTTTTGGATCAGCAAATTTCAGCAATGAAATCGGCATTCAAAATTAGCGAGGCAGACTCATATTTCACCAGAGGTGAGGCTTACTCACTTGCTGCAGAGAGAACGAAGTTGGCGCCTAGCAAGAAAAAATCTACTTACAAACAAGCTTTAGAAAACTATCAAAAAGCACTGGATTTAGGTAGAGAAGATGCTAAGCCCAAAATCGATTTGATTGCTAAAAAATTACACTAATAGGTTTTGAATTTTTGTTTGAGAAAAGGGATGCCAAAAGCATCCCTTTTTATTTTTTCCGAACCCAAGACTTCCTAATTTGCTTACATGAAAGCACATTGGATAAAAGTATTCTTGAGACTTGCATTAAGCATGGCATTCCTTTCAGCAGTAGCCGACCGTTTTGGATTTTGGCCTGCAGAAATTTCCGTATGGGGAAATATGGAGGCTTTCTTGGGCTACACTGTTAGTCTCGTTCCGTGGGCACCCGAAAGCTTAGTACCTTTCATGGGTTGGAGCGCTACTATTCTGGAAGTCTTGTTTGCAGTATTTCTTATCCTTGGCTTTAAAACCAGACTCACTGCTCAATTGAGTGGCGTTTTGCTTCTGATTTTTGGTCTATCGATGGTCTTTTCCTTTGGTATAAAAGCCCCACTAGACTATTCGGTATTTTCAGGAGCCGCTGCCGCATTTGGGCTTTCATTAATCAAAGAACCATTTCTAGAAGTAGATCAATTCATTGGAAAAAAGTAAAGGAGTTTAACTCGTCCACCATTTAAAAACTAAGGGTAGCAGAGATCGCTCCCCTTTCTTATATTATCCGTCTAATTCCCAATCTATGAACAACCCTCAACTCGATCTCGATTTTGTTAGAAGTTACTTCCCTGCGCTTAGCAGTGGCTTTGTCTATATGGACAATGCCGGTGGTTCTCAAACCCTAAAACCTGTAGTCGATAAAATTTCGGAATACCTTTTGAACTACGATGTACAGCACGGAGCTTCTTATGAAATCTCGCATATCGCAAAAGAAAAAGTAGATTTTGGGACGGCAGAAATGGCCAAACTCGTGAATGCCAAAGACCCAAAAGAAATCGTGATGGG
>CAXBPM010000052.1:0-14077 GCA_963977345.1 uncultured Roseivirga sp. | reverse complement strand
ACATCTCGAAACGAAAGGATCACAGAATTGAGTAAGCCTGTCATCAGCATTAAAAAGATTGCTGGAAGAAAAATCGTCAGGAACTGACTAATGCTATAATGCTCTAGAAATCGGCTAAAAAAGTAATCCTTCCACCAAAAATAGAGTACTGCGAAAATTGCAATAAAAATAAGATTGGTTACCCAAAACCCTGTTTGCCAAAGTTTGTGTTTGCCCTCTTCACTGGCCTTAGGGTCAGACCAATGTTTCATGACTGCTCTGTTGATTCCCTCAGACGGAAGTAGTGTAAATAATGAAGTTAGATTTTGGAAATGAGAAAGTAGGGTAATACCGTTGGTACCGAAGAAAACGGCAAAGAGTTTATTGATGGTTAAGCCCCCAATGGCGCGAAACACCACCGCAAGAAAAGACCACCGAGAACTTTTAAAGAATTGAGATGCCAACAGCAAAAGATTTAATGCTAAGATACGGCTTTCCTAAAACTGTAACTGAAAAAGCTTTGCCCACCTAAGTGCGACTTAAACTGCCAAAGCCCTTCGTTTACCTTACCGTTTAGGTAAGACGTACCTAAATCAAGGTAGTTTAATTCCTCCGCTCTGCAAAAATCATAAAGCCCTTCTGTAAGTAATACCGCAGGACTCATCTGGTCATATTCAGGATGATGTGCCGGAGAGAAGTTGTAAAGTACACCGTCAGAAGCTAGAATACCGATAGTGGCTGCAATGATTCGCTCACCATCTTTCACTACAAAGGGGATATATGCTTCGGAGTTTACCTTTTGGGCCAATTTCATTTGAGACCATTCCATTGAAAATTCATAGCCCTTTTCCTGACGTTGGTTTTTAACGAAGTCAAATACATCAGCCAACTTATGCTTTGGAAGCCTACTGAACTCAAAGCCAGCCTCTTTGCATTTCTTCAGTTTTCTGACTTCCATTGAAGCTAACCCAAGCTCAAAAGCTTGGTCGATGATCGGAATGGCTTGATATTCTAGCTGTTCCTCTAAGTCAAAACCAGCATAAACCAAGTTCTCCTTCAACAAGAGCGTATTGCTGAAATAACAATGGGGAGCCAATTTCATTTGGATCGAAGTCACTCCTTGTTCTTTGAACTTCCTGAGTACTTCAAAAATAAAGAAAGTGATTTCTGGGCTAGTCAAATCATCAGCCAAAGCAAAGCCACCAAACGGGGCTCTATAAGCACTAAATACGGTTCCCTCTTCCAAAGAAAAACCAATATGGCCCAATCCAACATTCGCTGTTGTATCGAGTAAATAGAAATGAACCTGTGGCAATTGATTATTGCCAATAAGAAAATTAGGCTGTGTATAAAGTAATTCAGAAAAATCCCTTTCGGAATTCTCTGACAATTCCTCTATCACTTTCAGGTTTCTCATTTGAACTCAGAGCGTTTTCTTATGTAATCATTCTCATTGAACTCATCGGAAGCAAGTCCGATCATTATGGCGTTCTTACTAAAAATCATTCTCCCCCACCACATGGGCGGAATGTAAAGTGCCTTGTCGGCTTTATCTAAAGTGCAATTAAATAAGTCACCTTTTTTCGATTCTAAAAGTACTTCAATTTTACCCTTAACAGCAACAATTACTTGCTCACCCGTTTTATGAGCATGATCGCCTCGTGCTTGCTGCTCTGGCAAATCATATAGCCAATACACTCGCTTTATTTCGAAAGGAATGCTTTTCAACTCTTCTAAAAAAGTAAGATTCCCTCTCAAATCAGGATTCGAATCGAATGTATACACTTCAGGTTTTTTCACGGCAGTTATTTAATCACTAAAGTAACAATTAATCTATTCTGTATCTTCGCGCGCTATGCTTTACCTTCTACTCGCTATACTTGGCAATGTTGCTGTTTTTCTGTCTTTTAGGTCGTTTACACGATTTAAAATCAACACCTTCCCCGCTATTGTCACTAATTACTTGGTTTGTGTAATTACAGGAAGCATTTATGTTGGATTTGGCCACATCAAGTCAAACATCGCTTTCGACCAACCTTGGTTCTATAGCGCCTCAGCATTGGGATTACTATTTATAGGCACATTTTACCTCATGGCCCTAACTACCCAATTAAGGGGTGTTGCAGTGGCCACAGTGGCTACCAAAATGTCGCTTGCCATTCCTGTTTTATTTAGCTTGTTCATTTTAAAAATTGGCACTTCTGAGCTAGGTCCCTTGAACTACATCGGTATAATAACCGCATTTGTGGCCATATTCTTAGTATCGAAGAAAAAGGTATCACTAGAGGTAAAAGAACCTTTATCCATTGGCTATGTGGCACTACCCTTTGTTGTATTCTTAATGGGAGGCGCGTTAGACACTTGGTTAAATTACGCAAGTGAAAACTTAATTGAAGCCCATATAGAAGGTATTTACCCCATCATTACTTTTGGTACTGCCTTTATTATTGGTAGCATAGTGATTTTGGTAAGGAAGATTAAGGTGACGAAAAAAGAGATTATAGGTGGGCTTTACCTCGGCATCCCCAATTACTTTTCTATTTACTTCCAGATCAAAGCCCTTTCTGCTTTCGACAATAATGGCGCAGTACTTTATCCAGTACTGAACATCGGAATCATCATTGCCTCCACAATTTTTGCGGCTTTCATTTTCAGAGAATACCCTAGCAAGCTGAATATTATAGGAATTATTCTTGCGGTTGGAGCGCTGATCTTAATCAGTCTTTAAACAAAAATGGGCCGCCCGAAAGGACAGCCCATTTAAATTTTCTCTTAAGGAAGTTATTATTTCTTATCCTTATCGTCTGGCTTTCTTCGAGCCGTTGATTTTTGCTCTGGATTAGCAATGGATTCTCTCATGTCAGTATCTGCCTGAATGTTCTCCATTTTATAATAATCCATCACTCCTAAACGACCACTTCTGAATGCCTCGGCCAATGCTCTAGGTACTTCCGCTTCTGCTTCAATTACCTTAGCTCTTGCCTCTTGTGACTTGGCTTTCATTTCTTGTTCTTCGGCCACGGCCATTGCGCGTCTTTCTTCCGCTTTAGCTTCAGCTACTTTCAAGTCGGCTTGTGCTTGGTCAGTTTGAAGTATCGCTCCAATGTTCACTCCTACGTCTACATCAGCTATATCAATAGAAAGGATTTCGAATGCCGTTCCAGCATCCAAACCACGGCTCAATACCAGTTTCGAGATTTTATCAGGATTGGCCAATACTTCTTTATGTGAAGCCGCAGAACCAATTGAGGTTACAATACCTTCTCCTACTCTAGCAAGGATAGTATCTTCGCCAGCTCCACCCACCAATTGTTGAATGTTTGCTCTCACTGTTACTCTTGCAACAGCCACCAACTGAATACCATCGGCAGCTACTGCAGCTACTTTAGGCGTAGTGATTACTTTAGGATTTACTGAAATCTGAACTGCTTCAAATACATCTCTACCAGCAAGATCAATTGCTGTGGCTTGTTTAAAGCCTAAAGTGATATTTGCTTTGTCGGCAGAGATCAACGCTTTAATTACTGATGGCACATGACCTCCAGCTAAGTAGTGCGTTTCCAATTCATCTGTAGTCAATTCAAGCCCTGCTTTGGTTGCAGTAATCATTGAATCAATAATAATTCTTGGCGGCACTTTTCTTACTCGCATTAATACTAACGCCAATAAACTCACTCTTACACCAGAGAATCTGGCCGTAATCCAGAGTCCAACTGGTACAAAATAAAAAAAGGAGAAGAAGACAATTATGCCCGCTCCAACCGCTATCAAAACAATGTAATCCTGCATATCTAGTTGTTATTTAATAAATCTACTGTGATACGATTTCCCACTAAATGGGTAATCTTAATTTTGCTCCCTGCCTCAATATGAAAGCCTGGAGAAGTTACTTCATAAGACTTCACGCCAAATTCAGCCTTGCCAATCGGTTTCAAATCAGAAATGGCTACACCTGTCATATCGAGCGCAAGCCCCTCAGAATAACCATCATTCACTTTTGTGTTATTTGAACCTTTTAGTGAATAGCGTTCCCATGCCTTTGACTTAAAGCTAAAGTAAATAGCTATTGCTGACACTGCAAACGAGCCAACAAGAACATAGTTCCCAGCTGTTGACCCATGATTTTCATAGGTTAAATACACACCCACACAAGTCAACAAAAAACCTACAACTCCAATAATGGTAGTCCCGGGAACAAAAAGAAGTTCCACATAGATTAATGCTAACCCAATTACGACAAGTAATATTATTGTTATCCAATCGCTCATGAGCTCTGTTTAAACTTGTTCGAATATACTATTATTTAACCACATCAATAAGCCTTTGCAAAAAGTACTCGGCCTGCGGATGGTTTTCCAGAATAGATACAAACGCCAGCTTCTTCCTTTCTATCTAAAGGAATGCAACGGATAGTCGCTTTGGTCTCTGTCTTAATTCTATCTTCCGTTTCAGAAGTACCATCCCAATGGGCAGAAACAAAACCGCCTTGACCATCAAGCACCTTTTTGAAGTCATCATAAGTATCAACTTCAGTGGTGTTTTCTGCCCTGAAGTCGAATGCCTTTTGATAAATAGAATTCTGAATTTCGTCTAATAAAGCTTCTAACTTATCAGCCAAGTTGCCTTCTAAGCTAAAAAGCTCCTTGACACCAGTGTCTCTTCGGGCAATTTCAACTGTATTATTCTCTAGGTCCTTCGGGCCAATGGCCAACCTTACTGGCACTCCCTTCAGTTCCCATTCGGCAAACTTGAAACCAGGCTTGTAAGTATCTCTGTTATCGAATTTCACAGAAATACCTTTGGCTTTTAAGCCTTTGGTTAACTCTGCTACTTTATCGGAAATAGTTTGAAGCTGTTCTTCTCCTTTATATATAGGTACAATCACCACCTGAATTGGAGCCAATTTTGGAGGAAGCACTAAACCTTGATCATCTGAATGCGCCATGATAAGTGCTCCGATTAATCGAGTGCTCACACCCCATGAAGTACCCCAAACGTATTCTTGTGTTCCTTCTTTACTGGCGAACTTTACATCAAATGCTTTCGCGAAATTCTGCCCTAAGAAGTGAGAAGTTCCCGCTTGAAGCGCCTTTCCATCTTGCATCAAAGCTTCGATGCAATAGGTTTCTACAGCGCCTGCAAATCTTTCACTTTCGGATTTTATTCCTTTTACCACTGGCATGGCCATGAACTCTTCAGCAAACTGAGCATAAACGTTCATCATTTGCACTGACTCGTCAATGGCTTCTTGTTTGGTAGCGTGAGCCGTATGACCTTCTTGCCAAAGAAATTCGGTAGTTCTTAAGAAAAGACGCGTACGCATTTCCCAACGAACAACATTTGCCCACTGGTTAATAAGTAGTGGCAAATCTCTGTAAGACTGAACCCAGTTTTTATAGGTGTTCCAAATCACTGTTTCAGAAGTAGGCCTCACAATGAGTTCTTCTTCTAATTTAGCATCAGGATCCACTACGACTCCCTTTCCATTCGGGTCGTTCATCAATCGATAATGAGTGACTACGGCACATTCCTTGGCGAAGCCCTCTATGTGGGCTGCCTCCTTACTTAGGTATGATTTTGGAATGAAAAGAGGAAAGTACGCATTCACATGCCCTGTCTCTTTAAACATTCGATCAATCTCTGCCTGCATTTTCTCCCAGATGGAAAAGCCATAGGGCTTAATCACCATGCAACCACGAACGGGTGAATTTTCAGCCAAATCAGCTTTTTTCACCAATTCATTGTACCATAATGAATAATCTTCACTTCTTTTTGGTAATCCTTTGCTCATATCAGCTCTTTGGTATGAATCTTGTTTGTTAACGGTTGTTAAAATACTTGTGACAAAGATATATCATTCGATTATTTTATCGACCAATTTTGATAAATACACGTTAACTTAAAAAAGCCAAGGAGGAAACATCATGAAAAAACGAGACTACATCCGAATTTTACTGGCACCACTCAGCATGCTTACCGTGTTTGCATGCTCACCAAACCAATTTCAATCTACCCAAGAGTATGATGATGTATACTTTACATCAGCAGACAGAACCAGCAAACCAACGATTATTGAATCGACACAAGAAATTGAGTCATCTAACGAAAAAGCATTTTCTCTGGGTGACTATTCGAGCGAATCGGTAGACCCTACATTGGTAAGTAAATACAACAATAGCCAAGATGGAGAAGTAGTTTATTTTGAAGAAGGCCCCATTGTTAAGCAAGCGAGAGACTTAAACTACGATGACTTTATTTATGATTATGAAAACGAAAACTTAGAGTATTACGACCTGCCTCTAGATTGGAATACAGACTGGGATAAATGGAGTTTCAATAAACTTATGGTGAATGATTTCCAATTTCAATTGGCTTGGTATGAACAATATTATTTGAACCGTAATTCCAGAATGAACAACTACCTGTCAGGAAATTATAGAAGAAGAAATGGGGGAACCGTGCCTAGGGTGGGTCTAGATTTATATGGATCGAGTATTTTCTACAATGGTTTCGGTGTAAGTATGTCTTTTGTTAGTTTAAACAACTTCTATGGCCCTTCAAGCTTTTTCTGGTCGCCTATTTATGATCCATTCTGGAGTTATGGGGGTCATTATTCATCATTCTATAGCTCATATGGTTATGGCCGCCCTTATGGGTGGGATAGATGGAACAGGAACCCTTATAGCCATCATTACTCCAACATCAACTATTACACTGGTAATGTTTACACTGGTAATATATATAATAATGAAGGATACCGAAATGACAGAGATGTCACCAGAGGCGGTAGGATAAGCTCAACTTCTGTAAGTAGTGTAAGGACTGATGCTGTAAATGGCTCAACTCCGAATACGCGTTCGTCAAGATATGCCAGTGACCTAGGAGCTAGAGGGTCTAGAGCAGCAGGTTCAGATGGTTTTCAAGTAGTTGGTGGAAGAAGCAGTTCTACAGCCACTTCATCTGGTAACACTAGAAGCTCTAGGGTAAACACTAACGCTTATCAGTTCTCGAACGATAGCCGATTGACACGCTCTAACGTAGTCAGGAGCAGTTCAACTAGAAGTAGTAGAAGTACTGCAACAAGTTCAGCTTCAAGCTCTCGAGTTAATTCAGGAACAAGTAGTTCTTCGAATAGCAACCTATTCAGTAGATCAAGTTCTACAAGGTCTGCTACACCAAGCTATAGCCGCTCTTCAAATAGCAGCAGCAGAAGTTCAGGAGTTTCGAGCAGCAGGTCTTCTTCCAATTCATCATCTAGCAGAAGTAGTGGTGTGTCATCAAGTAGAAGCAGCGGCAATAGCTCGTCTTCTAGTAGATCATCTGGAACCGTAAGCAGTTCTTCTTCAAGAAGTGGGAATACTAGTTCTAGTTCTAGCAGCAGTAGATCTGGCAATAGTAGTAGCAGTTCTAGTTCTAGCTCGACTAAAAGTAGTTCATCAAGAAGCGGAAGAGGTAATTAATAAAACTCACAAAAAACTCACAAAACATGAAACTTGGAATAAAGCTTATTATGATAAGCCTGGGCGTGGTTTGCCTATTTCAAACCTCTCAGGCACAGATTCAACAAGGTTCCTTTGGGTATTATAACGATGCCTTAAGGTACAGTCAGTTACAGAATTTTGGAACGGCACGATTCTCCGCTTTGGCGGGTTCTGGCTCTGTCTTAGGTGGCGACATTAGTTCTGCTATTTATAATCCAGCAGGACTAGGTGTATTCAATAGATCTCAATTTACTTTTACCCCGGGCTTCTCTTCATTACAAACTGAGGGAGACTCCTTTGGAACCACCAATAAAGATGAAGCCAATAAGTTTTCCATTGCCAATTTAGGCGTGGTGATCAATTTCAATAAAGGAGATTTGATCCCAGGTTCGTTTAGAGGTGGCTCATTGGCCATCACCTATAATAGGATCAATGATTTTAATAGGAACGTGCTTTCAAGTGGATTCAATGGCGATAATTCAATTATTGACAATATGCTTCAGCGGGCAGATGGTTTTTTTCCAGAAGAACTCAATGGAATTGCTCAAACTGGGTATGATCATTATATCATCAACCCAGACCCCAATGACGAAACGCTTTATCATTCACCAGTACTGGGTTTTGCAACGCAAACCGAAACGATTAGAACCAAAGGCTATACTGATCAAGTGAACATTGCCTACGGAACCAATTTTGATGATAAGATATATTTAGGCGCTGGAATGGGAATTACATCTTCCAATTTTACCAATAGCAGAATTTACACTGAAAGCTTCAATAATGAACCGCTTAATTCTTTTACCATTGATGAAAGACTGGAGTTAAACGGAACTGGAGTAAATTTCAATATTGGTGCTATTGTTCGTCCGGTAGACGTTTTAAGAATCGGTCTATCTTACACTTCTCCTACTTACTATAATTTCAATGAGGAAGGGGATAATGTGTACACTTCGGAATGGAACAATTACGATGTTTCAAATTTCAGAGATGATCAGAATAACCGTTTGATTCTGGAGGACACCGTTCTGAACACTTTACAAACAGCTACTGACATCTTCGTTTCAACATTCAATTTGAGGACACCTGCAAAGCTTAACGCTGGACTGGCCTTTTTCTTCAACAAAAACGGATTTATCACTGCCGATATTGAGCACTTAAATTATGCTAACGCTAATGTATCATCAAGTGACTTCTTTTCTGGAAACGATAACACAACCATTGAAAACATTTACAACTCAGTAACCAACATCAAATTAGGTGGAGAGTATCGCTATGAAGTGTTCAGGTTTAGAGTGGGTTATGCAAATTATGGCGACCCTTACAAAAGTAATTTTGACGGAGTAGATTTAGATAGATCAAAAAAGATCGTCTCAGGAGGGTTAGGGATCAACATGGGTAAATACTTCTTTGACTTTGCTGTTGTCAACACCAAGTTCGATGAGTCATTTAGAAGTTACAGAATGGCGGTAATTGAAGATTCGCCACTGACAACGATCAAGCACAATTTCACAAATGCCAAACTGACTTTCGGATTGAATTTCTAAATTTAGTTTAAGCTTTTAAATACGAGACAATCTTATCTAATGTGATTCGATTGTCTCGTATTTTTATTTTAGCCTCATTGTAAAAAGAGAGTCTACCTTCAGCCAAATCGCGTACTTCCTGAATCAAGTCTTGCTGATCGTAGCTTTTGAATAATGGCCTTTTTTCAACGCCCTGATCCAATATTCTTAAGGCCAAATCTCCAGGGCTCACATCTAAAAACAGGGTAGTCCCCATTTCATTCATGTGATCCATATTGAAGTGAAAGCAAGGCGCTCCACCTCCTGTAGCCATCACAAACTGCTCGTTTGCCGACCCTAGGTTTCTGAGAGTTTCTTTCTCAACAATCCTGAAATTTCCTTCCCCTTGGAAACTAAAGTACTCTGGAATAGATTGGCCAACAGCCTTTTCAATTTCGGCATCCAAATCTATGAACTGGATACCCAAGTGTTCAGCCAATTGCTTACCGATTGTTGTTTTGCCAGAGGCCGGCAATCCCACTAAGTAAATCCGGTGGACTTGATCCATTTATCTAAAGTTCGACATTAAATCGCTGGCCGATGGTATGTCGTTATAATGCCACTTCTTCAATATGGTTCCGTTTTCAACCAGTACTAAACCTGGGTTTGAACGCACCATAGTTTTAAGTAAGGTCGCATCGGAATACACATAAGGAATAGCCAATTGAACGCTGTGTCTTAATGTTTCAAACTGCTCGCCAGACGATGAGGTGAGGGCTATTACCTCCACTTCATTTCCTAGTGCACTGATCAGAGCATTCAAATCGACATATGATTTATCATTGGTTTTCTCGGCTTCATGAATAACCACCAATAATTTTCTCCCTGAAAGGATATTCTGAGTTTCATCTGCGGTATCACTCCACATGGCAAAGTTGGTAATCTTCGGCACCACATTTGGTTCATTCGGTGGGGGTAGCATTTCGGTTGGAATATGAGTCCCTTCCTTGTAAGCTCTGAAATCGATAAAAGGTAAATGAGCAATGGCCAAGAATGAAATTACCAAGCAAAACACAAGTGTTCCGGCCAAGGCAATCGACTTATTCTTAAAGGCCGAAGTAATTTCTTCTTTCTTTCGATTAAAGAACAGCACCAGAATTAAGGCCAACAGAATAATGTCTTTGGTAAACGACTCCCATGGGGTAAGTTTTATGGCATCACCAAAACAACCACAGTCGGTTACCTTATTGAAATAGGCCGAATAAAACGTAAGGAAGGTGAAAAACACGATCATCGCCAAAAGCAATTTGGTTACGATTTGCGGTTTATACCTTAACAAAACTGCCAGTCCGAGTACTATCTCCAAAGTGGAGAGTAAAACAGAGAGGAACAGTGCCGCTGGTTTTAGGGCTTCAAAGAATGGAGCGATATCCACCGCAAACACGGTGAAATATTCTTCCAATTTTATTTGTGTTCCAACGGGATCGTTGATCTTAATAAGGCCAGAGAAAATAAAAAGTGCTCCAACCAAATACCTCGAAATTGTGGTCAATAGTTTCATGATTTTGAAAATTTCATTAAGATCAAACAAAACACTGCGTAGTTGATCATGTCTTGATAATTGGCATCAATTCCTTCAGAAATGATGGTTTGCCCTTGATTGTCTTCAATCTGCTTCACTCGAAGCAATTTCATTAGAATGATATCCGTCATAGAACTCACACGCATGTCTCGCCAAGCTTCACCATAATCGTGATTTTTGTCCATTAACAGATTAAAAGTACTTTCTACCTTTTCGTCATACAGGGGCTCTAAAGTTTCTACTGCCACTTCGAAGGGATCATCTTCACCCAATTCCATTTGAATCAAGGCAATAACACAGTAGTTAATAATTCCGATGAACTCTCCAGCGATATCATCTCCCACTTTCTGACTTCCTTTGTTTTGTATGGATTGAATGCGCTTGGCCTTGATGAAAATCTGATCTGTAATAGAAGGCAGTCTAAGTATTCGCCATGCCGTTCCGTAATCTTTGGTCTTCTTCAGAAATATGTCTTTACAGGCCTCTATAACTTGCTTATATTCGCCTACCGTTTGCTCCTTCAAGTTGAGTGATTTTAATTGCTAAAGGGAATTTTTGAAAGCGAAAGATAAAATATTTCAGGTTAAAAAGACATTGAACTTACGTGGAAATCTAGTTTCGCTCGATACGCCAGCAGTAATGGGTATTTTAAACATTACCCCCGATAGTTTTTATTCGCTCAGCAGGCAGAACAGCGAAAAGGAAATTCTATCTGCTGCGGAAAAAATGCTGGTAGCTGGCGCCCTGATTCTTGACATTGGCGGTTACTCTTCTCGCCCTAATGCCGAAGACATAAGCACCGAAGTAGAAACAGAGCGAATCAGTAAAGCCATAGCCCTTGTCATTAAAGAGTTTCCAGAAGCCTCTATTTCTATCGACACTTTTAGGAGCTCCGTGGCTAGAGTAGCTATCGACCAAGGCGCCTGTATCATCAATGATATTTCTGGAGGAACCTTGGATGCCGAAATGTTTGACACGGTAGCCGAATTGAATGTGCCTTACATTATGATGCACATGAGGGGCAGCCCTCAAAACATGACCCAACAAACGGACTATAAAAATCTATTAAAAGACATTACTTTATTTTTTAGCGAAAGAGTAGAGAAGTTGCGTTTCATGGGCGTAAAGGACATTATCCTTGATCCTGGCTTTGGTTTTGCAAAAACTGCAAAACAGAGTTATGAGATTCTCCAAAATTTGAATTATTTTAAAGGAATGAGGTTACCTTTACTCGCTGGCTTATCCAGAAAGTCTATGATTTATAAAACTCTAGACATTTCGGCTGAGGAAGCACTCAATGGCACAACAGCTTTGAACATGGCCGCCCTTATTAACGGAGCTTCTATGCTTAGGGTACACGATGTAAAGGCCGCTGTAGAAACTGTTCAATTATATAAAGCAATATATCCTTGATTTACGCTTTTAAAATAGGTTTTCTAGACGTACGCTGGGTCGATATTATCGACATCCTGCTCGTAAGCGTATTGCTATATCAGGTTTACAAACTCCTAAAAGGGAGCGTAGCCGTGCGAGTGCTCATTGGTTTCCTTTCGCTTTACCTTATTTATTTGGTAGTACGTGCTGCCCAAATGGAATTGCTCGCTGGTATATTAGGCCAGTTTATGGGCGTAGGGGTTTTGGCCGCCATTATTATTTTCTCCCAAGAGATCAGGAAATTCTTAATTATTCTAGGTAAAACTTCGTTCCGAAAAAATGGGGTATTAGAGTCGCTTTTCATTTGGCGGAAGAAGAAGCCCAAGATTAACATGAATATTACCGCAGTAATTGAGGCCTCAAAAAATCTATCCGGTTCAAATACTGGGGCTTTGATGGTGTTTTCCAGAAATACAGAATTAAAGTTTTATGCCGATTCTGGCGACCTTCTAGATGCCTTTATTTCCAAAAGGTTACTGATTTCTATTTTCAATAAATACAGTCCGTTGCACGATGGGGCCGTGATTCTGTATGAAGGAAAAATCAAAGCTGCTCGTTGCCTTTTGCCAGTAAGTGAAAATGAGAACCTACCTGCCCAATATGGTTTACGACACAGAGCGGCATTGGGAATGTCTGAAGCTACCGATACGCTTATACTTATCGTTTCAGAAGAAACCGGACAAATGTCCATCGCAAGAAATGGAAAAATCTTCAGTAATCTTTCGGCACCAGAGATTCGCAAAAAGCTAAATAAATACCTGAGTGAGGAAGAGGAGGAAGCTCCAGAAACCGACAAGAAAGAAAACTTAGAAGTTGCTTCTTAATTGCCTCCTACTAAAACTCTTTAAACTTGACCCAAAGGAGCACAGGATTCTGAGACGACTTTATCCCGTCTAGTGTTGTTCCCTTATGTAATTCGTATCGCTCTTTTTCCAGTCCGCTAAGTAATTGAGGCAATTCTTCAGGTTGAAGACTAAACAGCATTCTATCACCTTCCCAAGCTAAAGGAGTGAGCGAGTATTGTTTATCTCCTTCCATATTCAAATCCAAAATTTCATAGCCCCTCGTTCTTCTATTCAATACTAACTGAGAATGGTCGGCTAGAGAAGTGTAGTAGGTAAGGTAAATCAATTCATCGTTTACAAATGGGTTCATCGCATAAACTTGGCCATCTTCACGAATGCGGCTCATCATGGTTGGATCCTGCATTGTCACACCTTCAGCATTCCAAAACCAGTCCTTTCCAAAATCAATCTGGGCTATGGCTTTACTCTTCTTGTCCTTCAAATAGAAAATGGTATCATCTAATACCGAATGATATGTTAAATCTTCCTTATAGGGCTTAAAGCTATTGATTGACAAAAGCAGCGGTACCCTTAGAAGCCCAGTATTTGGGTTTGCCATGGCTTCAACATTAAACTCTTTGTCCATAAAAAGCACGTTGTAAAAAAGGCTGTCCTGATAAGGGTAGTAGTTCATATTGGCCACATAGCCATCATGAAATGGAAACAGGTGTGTTGGTTTGAAAGGAAGATTGATGCGATCAAGCTCATCTCCTTCAATATTATAGGTTACCAAGCGCTGATTAAAATAGATTGAGATAGAGTCTGAATTTGTCCAAGAGCTTTGAATGAACTGATATTCCTTTAAGCTACTTCCCTTATGGCTAAATTCACTAATAAATTTCCCGTCTTGTGTGTAAGAAAAAACCTCTCCTTTTCGGGCCGTAGAGAAAAAAAGTTTACCATCCTCTCCTCTTTCAAACGATAATATATCATTCAACTTGGCATCTTCTGTTTCTTCCAAAGCCAATATTTCCACATTATCGATTAAATCAGCAAATGCGGTGGGTCTATTTTCAACATCAATTGGGTAGGCCCGAAACTGGTCATCATTAACCGCAACTGTTGTGATGTTTTCGGATTTGTTACCTGAACATGAAACGGCCAATAGGCCAACTAAAACGAATGTTAATACTGCTTTTACTCTCAATTTCATTCTTAAATTCTTTGTCATCACTAGTTAAAGTCTTTGAACTTCACCCACAATAATACTGGGTTTTCTGAAGATTCTATACTTTCTAGCGTACTCCCTTTCTT
>CAXBPM010000051.1:0-14108 GCA_963977345.1 uncultured Roseivirga sp. | reverse complement strand
TCAAGTCTGACGTGCCGTCCGACTTTGAGCTAATTCTGAATTAAGGTCCGCACCGAAAGTCAGACCTTAAGTTATGAAATTAAAACCTCAAATATTTTTGAAAAAATATTAATAACTTAAAGAATCATGCAATTGCAATCAGATAACATCTATCATGTCTACAACCAAGGGAACAATAGACAAACAATTTTCAAAGGTTCTAATGATTACCTAATGTTCTTAAAAAAGGTGAGACAATTTGTAAAGCCCAATTGCGATATTTTAGCTTATTGCCTGATGCCAAACCATTTTCATTTTCTTGTTAATGTAACAAAAAAGTCTACTGAGCTTATTACACAAGGAAATATAGAGGTCACACGACTTAGCAATGGTTTTAGATTACTACTGAGTCAGTATGCCTTAGATTTTAATAAAATGCATGACCGTTCTGGATCATTGTTCAGGCAAAAAACTAAATCCAAATTAATGGTTGATTCGCATCAATCTTTTATTTGTTTTCAATACATCCATCAAAACCCCTGGAAAGCTGGCTTAGTCGATAAAATGGAAGATTGGGAGTTTTCATCCTTTCGGGATTACTCACTAATGAGAAATGGCTCGCTTTGCAAAAAAGAGATTGCATTTAGTCTCATTGATGTGGATGAGCAAACTTTTGTAGAAGATTCCTACGGAGTGGCGATTGAAGAAGAGTTGAGAAATACATTATTTAGTCATAGCTAATACGCAAGTCTGACGTTCCGTCCGACTTTGATGGAGGAGCGTACTCTCAATTACATTAAGGTCGGCACCGAAGGTCAGACCGATATTTTACGGGGTTTAAAGCCTCAAATTTTTCGAGAAAATATTCGTAGCACCCAAGTCTGACGTGCCGTCCGACTTTGATCTAATTCTGAATTTCTTCTTCTCTCTGACTATGGGATTACTTCTTACTAGGGAATTTCATTCTGTAATCCGTTTTTACCGTACCCTTTGAGATGTTCAGCAGCTTTGCACGAAGCATTTGCTTTTTCAATCCTTTGATATAATCAGTAAAAAGCACGCCATTGAGGTGATCGTATTCGTGTTGAATTACTCGAGCCGTCATAGAATCAAACTCTTCTTCGTGTTCGTTCCAAAGTTCATCGAAATAGCGAATGGTGAGTTTTTCAGGACGAAGGATATCTCCATGCACATCAGGGATACTTAAGCAGCCTTCTTCAAAGCTCCACTCTTCATCGTATTCGTCTAGAATTTCGGGATTAATAAAAACACGCTTAACGCCTTTACCTTCCTCCTCTTCCATTTTAGTAGAATCGATTATAAAAAGTCTTTTGGACAATCCTATTTGCGGAGCCGCTAAACCAACACCATTAGCGTTATTCATGGTGTCATACATCGCTTCAACCAATTTGGTGAGATCTTCAGAATCCCGATGGAATTCCTTGGCTTCTTTTCTTAAAATATTGTCTCCGTAAGCTACTATTGGGTAAATCATGCTATCTGCTTTCCAAAAAGGACTGTAAAATAATGGTTGCGCTTATTTTATCGATATTCCCTTTTTCTCTTCTATCCTTTTTTTT
Organism: uncultured Roseivirga sp.; assembly: GCA_963977345.1. Taxonomy (GTDB): domain Bacteria; phylum Bacteroidota; class Bacteroidia; order Cytophagales; family Cyclobacteriaceae; genus Roseivirga. Next base: position 12,549 of record CAXBPM010000051.1, on the reverse strand, counting down.
CATCCCTCCGGCAATCATCGCGTCCATGGCCATTTTGGAGGTAAACCTTTCGTCCTGCAAATAAACGGCTTTTTCTGGAAATTGCTTTTTAAGTAGATTCTCAAATTGTTGAGCTCCCAAAGTAGCATCCGTAGGTTGGTTGTTTAAATTCATTGGCATTCCCAATACAAAAGACTCAATATTTTCAGCCTTGTCGTAATCCTTCAAGTACTGGATTACATCCTTGCTGTGCACTGTATCTAAAGGGGATGCTATAATTTGAAGTGGATCGGTGACGGCCATGCCAACACGCTTACTGCCATAATCTATGGCGAGGATTCTGCCCATTAATTCTGTTTGATAATATCGTAAAAACGAAGTTTGACTAATTTCTCTAATTGAAGTGCCTTTGGTAAAAGAATATCATCTTCAATTTTAGCATGCAAAAGTAAGTCTTCTTCAAAGGCTTTCAGCTCTTCATAAAGCACTTTGATGTGTAAATCTGCCTCTGCGCAATAGGTATAATCATTGGTGATTTTTCGAAGGCCATCCATTTCATGCTCATGCTCTTCGTGGTCTACAGCAAATTCATGAATAGATATTCTTTCCATAGTATAGAAAAGCTTTGTGCCATGATTTTCTCCTGAAAGAAAGTCTCTTAGCTGCTTAATGTATACAAAAAGTGAGTCTTCTTCTTCGTGGATATGGTGGATAAAGTCTTCTACAAATAAAGGGAAGACAGCTTTCAGATCGTGCGCTAAACTCTGGTAACGGTAGTTCACTACTCCTAAATTGTCGATCAACTGGGCAATGTAAGCCAAACGTTTTTTTACAAATACTGAATGCGCATGCTTAAGGTATTCCACCACAAGGTCGATTGGATAAGCCATTAACCTCAGCTCATTAACATCATTCTTCTTTTGCTCAGACTCTAAGCTTTTGATGACAGTTTTGATATTCAAACCACAAGAAGTACATACTTCTTTCAAAGTTCTTTCCTGATTATCGTAAAAATTTACTCCAAAATAATAGAGTACTGAAGCCCTAACATAGTTCTCAGCCACTAAATCATTGATCGTTCGTTCTTGTATACCTTGCATTCGAATTTGACTATTCAGCTAAAATAATAAATTTTGAGCGATCTATGTCTTGATGAACACGCTTAAATTTTAATTTAAACACAAACCAACGCATTTCGTTTCTATCATACTATGCTCAAACAGAATATTTTGTTTGAACGAAATAGTTAATTTTACCGAATTCAAAATTTTGCAACACTGTGAGTGATACCCATAATTCTAAAAATCAAATACGTTTACCTCTTTTACTCTCTGCTGTCCTTGCAATAGGCATCTGGATTGGTTCAAGCTTTTTTTCAACACCAGGAGGAAACAGCAAATACAATGCTTCGATTCAGAAGTTTACGCAGCTCATGGACTACATTGAGCATGACTATGTAGATACTGTGGACACAGAAGAATTACTGGAAGAGTCCATCAGCCAAATGCTGGACAAACTAGATCCTCATACCGTTTACATCCCCCCACAAGACAGAGAACTTACTGAAAGTCAGTTACGAGCAAGCTTTGATGGCATCGGGGTGGAATTCAACCTACTCAGAGATACTTTATATGTCGTGACTCCATTGGCAGGCGGCCCCTCAGAAAAAGCAGGAGTTATTGCTGGTGACAAAATTGTGAAAGTGGATGGTGAAAACATTGCCGGTATCGGGATGGATAACAACCAAGTTTTCAACCTACTTAGGGGACCAAGAGGTACTGAAGTGGCCATTTCTGTCGTAAGAAAAGGAGACGATGAATTGATTGACTTTAAGCTGATCCGTAATGCAATCCCACAATATTCAGTAGATGCGGGTTATATGGTAGACGATGAAGTGGGCTATATTAAAGTAAACAAGTTTGCTGAAAATACTTATGCTGAATTCAAATCTGCTTTGGAAAAACTGAAAGAGCAGGGTATGAAAAAGCTGATTCTGGACCTGCAAAATAACGGTGGTGGTTATATGAGTGCTGCCATTGGCATTTCTGATGAATTGCTTTCAGAAGGAAAGTTAATTGTTAGTCAGAAAGGGCAAGGCACCAAATATGACTCTGAGGCCAGGGCTACCAAACGAGGAATTTTTGAAGAAGGAGCTGTTACCGTATTAATGAACGAAGGAAGTGCCTCCGCTTCGGAGATTGTAGCGGGTGCTTTACAAGATAACGACAGAGCTTTAATCATTGGTAGAAGATCATTCGGCAAGGGCTTGGTGCAACTTCCTTTTGACCTTAAAGATGGTTCAGAATTACGAATGACCATTGCTAGGTACTATACGCCAAGCGGTCGCTCAATCCAAAAACCTTATAGTGAAGGAGAAGAGGCTTATGCTTCAGATTACTATCAACGCTTTATCTCTGGTGAGCTTTTCAGTCAGGACAGCGTGCATTTCAATAAAGATTTAGAGTATGAAACCACCTCTGGAAGAACCGTTTACGGTGGTGGTGGAATTATGCCTGACTACTTTGTGCCATTAGACACTACTTATGCTACGGCCTATGTGAACCGCTTATTTGCGAGCAACGCGGTTAAAGAGTTTACGCTAGACTATAGGGACAACAATAAATATTTAGACGAATGGGACTTTGAGAAATTCAATAAGGAATTTGAAGTAACAGAAGCCATGCTCAACCAAGTTATTGAAATTGGAAAAGCGAATGGCGTTAGATTTAGAGAAAGAGAATACCTTAAATCGAAGCATTTTTTAGTGTTCCTGATCAAAGCCCAATTGGCAAGAGATACTTATGACGACAATGCTTTCTATAAGATATACAATCAGACCAATGAGATCTACGTTCAAGCATTAGCTCTTTTTAACAATCCCGATTTACTTCAAGACAAATCGAATAGCTTGTTATTGCAGAAGCGCTAGAAAACGAACAAATCATACTTAAAAAGCCAGAGTCACTTCAATGATTCTGGCTTTTAAATTTTGAGAAATCCTTCCCTCTAAACACGATTCCTACTTCCTCTCCGTTGCATTTGTAAGGTCATTAAACTATGAAGAAGATATTACTCGGAGCCATGCTTGTCATGTTTTGCTCCAATACATTTGCACAGTCGGAACAAGGCAAAATCAACAGAGACGTTTGGTACAACTTTATGCAGGCTTATCAGGATTTGAATGCCAGTCTTTTCAATCATATCCATACAGATGATGTACTCCGAATCCCTATTGATCAAAATCAAATATTAGTAGGCAGGGAATACAAAGATTCCAACCTCAATATGTTCAACCTATGGAACGAACATAAAATCAAACAGCGCATTCAGTTCAGTTTCACTAATCGAATACAAAAAGGAGATTGGGCTTACGAAACAGGCATATATAGGCTTACCCGTTACAGTGGCTTCAACCCGGAACACCTCTACGGCAAGTTCAACGTCACCTTAAAACGCATGAATGGCACCTGGCAAATCTATATGGATGCTGACACTAGCGAAGACGCTACAGTGAATGAAAGTGATTTTCTTAAGGCGAGAATACTCCAATAACTAAAAACATAGGTTTTTTCGACTAAGCAAACTCAATTCGCTAATTAATCTACTTTTATTTTATGTTCATGTTAAGAGTCAATTAATTCCGTTAAAATAATTATTTTTCCAGTAGTCCGAAATAGATGACCTTTTCTGTCAAAAGACTGTCTAACGGTTAAATCATTCCCAAAACTCAAAGACATTATCATGAAAAAACTAATTTTTACGATGGCGATTCTTCTGGTCAGCACCATGGGCTTTGCTCAGATTCAAAAAGGAGATATACAGATTACTGGAAATATTGAACTCAATAAGACAAGACCATATATAACACGAAATATTCATTATGAAACTTCAAGAGTAACGATTTCATCAAAAGCTGGAGTTTTTCTTTCAGAAACAACAAGTTTGGGGGGTATTTTAGGTTACACAGGTGCTAAATCTCAAGATTTAAATATATTCAACGTTGGCGCCTATGCTCGCTTCCATAAATCAATAGCAGAAAATTTTTATCTCTATCTCGAACCTTCTTTCTCTTATGGGTTTTCAAGCCGAATTTACGATACAATTGACGCTAAGCTATCTCCAGGAATGACCTACTTTATGTCTCCTAAATTTGCCCTTGACCTGAATTCTGGCATGATAGGCTACACTAAAAATGTTAACGGCATAGAAAACTACAGTTTTAACTTAAACTTGGCAAACATCACTTTAGGAGCGAGTTTCTACATTAGATAGCACTTCAAAAGCATCAAATAAAAAGGCCAGACTTTCAAGAAAGTCTGGCCTTTTCCATTCTCAGTATTGTTAAAAGCTACTTATCTGAAATCAGCTTTAAGCCCAAACCATTAACATAGTTTTTGTAAGCGGCAAAGTCATTGGCTAAAAGCGCTTTTACCTTGGCTTCCATTGGAGGAACAGCGGCCTCGATAAGCCTCATTGCAGTTTCATCGTTTTTAGTGATTGGCAATTGTACCGATTGCATTGCTCCTCTTACCAAACCCAATTTAGCAGAGAGTACCGTTCCATCACTATAACTTCCTTGAGGAGCAGATTCGCTATTGATTTGATAATACAATTCATCAATGGCTTTAATCATTTCTTGTCCACGTTTTACCACTGGGTCTGCCACGGACTTTCCTTCTTCCTTCACTCTGGCATTTACTTTTTCAATGGCTGCTTTTGCGTTTCTCAAATCGGTAGTCATGGAGGAGACCGTACTTTGCAACTGATTATATTTCTCCATAAATGCCCTTTTGGCAATCATATCTTGCGTATTCACTTCTATTCGCGGGTCTGCAAAAACGTTCACTTTGGCCTCGCTTTGCTCATTTTTATAGCTCACGCGAATGGTGTACTTCCCTGGGAAAACATCTGGTCCACGTGAAAAACGACCTGCCGATGGATTCGCCCCATCAGAGTCTAGCCTCCACTCCAAACGGTTCAAACCATTCTTTGCGTTTTGATTTATGGTTTTTACAACTACTCCTTTGTCATCAATAATTTCAACTTTAACGCGTTCCGTTTTATCATCCTTCCCTTTAAAGTAGAAAGAGATCATAGCGTTAGGAGAGCGATTGTCGCCTTCAAAAATGGCATCACCTACTAGGTTGGCACGGTAGCCAAAAGATTCACCGATAAAAGCCTTGTACGCATCTGGCGCATCGAAAGCCTGTACCTGCTTATCCATCAAATTCTTCATTCCCATGGCAGCCATTGCTCTTAACGGACGAATATCATCCAATACCCAGAAAGACCTGCCAAAAGTAGCAATCACCAAATCGTGTTCTCTTGGGTGAATCACCATGTCTTGTGTAGGAAGTGATCCATATCCGTTGGTCCATTGCGACCAAGTGGTACCTGCATCTACACTTACCCAAAGACCAAACTCAGTGCCTGTAAACATCAATTTTGGTTCAATTGGATCTTGCACAAAACTTAAAGTCGCACCTCTCATATCTGTATCATCAACTAGCCTTGTCCAGGTACGACCAAAGTTCTTGGTGTGATAAACATAAGGTGTCCAATCATGCATTCTGTGATTGTCTATGACCACGAAAGCCTCCGCAGCATCGTATTCAGAAGGTTGAACTTGTGTAATCCATGCATTGGCAGGAAGCCCCTTCATATTGCTCACAACATTGTTCCAGCTTTTACCGCCATCTTGGGTCACCTGAACATTACCATCATCTGTACCTACCCAAATTACACCTGCTTGCTTAGGGCTTGGACCTATCGCAGTAATAGTTGTGTGATTTTCAGCATCGGTATTATCGTAAGTAAGTCCTCCCGATTTGTAATCTTGTTTAGCTGGATCGTTAGTGGTTAAATCCGGAGAAATGATTTCCCATGATGCCCCACGATCGTTGGTTTTATGTAAGAATTGACTCCCGTAATAAGCCACAGATTTATCAATCGCATCTACCTCTAAAGCCGCATTCCAGTTGAACCTCAATGCAACTCCTTCTGGGTGAACCGGACGAACTTTATTCATTAAGCCCGTTACTCGATCGTAGTAATTCAAGTTTCCTCCCTGTCCCATCGACCAACCATAGCGGTTATCTCTTGGGTCGGGTGCCATGTCAAAACCATCACCGGTACTTAGTCGTTGCCAGTAAAAATTACGGATTCCGCCTCTGAACCATGACTGACTTGGGCCACGCCAAGAACCATTGTCTTGCGCACCTCCATATATATTATAAGGAATATCATTGTCTACCCTTACATGGTAAAATTGTGTTAGCGGAAGGCTTGTCACAAAATGCCAATTCTTACCACGATCTCTGGTATAAGTAAGTCCACCATCATGGCCATCTAAGATAAAAGAGGGGTCTTCTGGGTGAATCCACCAGGCATGGTGATCGGTATGTACTTTTCCTCCAGACACAAAACTGCCCCAAGTTTTCCCTCCATCTTCCGAAACCGTTACGGTAGAATGGATACTGTAAATTCGATTTTCATTGATTGGATCAACATAGATATCAGCATAGTAAAACGGTCTTCCACCTATATTTCTATCTCCATCTTTTGAAACCTGCTGCCAATTAAAACCGCCATCATCTGAGCGGAAAATAGCGTTAGATTTTGATTCTACATAAGCGTAAACCTTGTTGGGGTCAGAAGGTGCGAAAGCCAAACCTATTCGGCCTAAATCACCTTTTGGCAAACCGTCTTCTGCTGTTCTTCTATTCCAAGTGTCTCCGCCATCTAAGCTCACAAATATGCCAGAACCAGCTCCGCCTGAATTAAAAAACCAAGGCCATCTTCTGTGTTCCCACATCGCTGCAATGAGTTTGTTTGGATTTGAAGGATCAACTACCAAGTCGGCAGCTCCCGTTTTCACATCTATATATAAAGTCTTTGCCCAGGTTTTTCCGCCATCTGTGGTTTTATAAATACCGCGTTCTGGATTTTCTCCCCAGGGGGTACCTGTGGCCGCAACCACTGCTATTTTTGGATCATTAGGGTTGAGCACAATACGGTGAATACCGTTTGTTTTTTCTAGTCCTAAAAACTCCCAAGTCCTTCCTTTATCTATAGTTTTATAAATACCAGCACCATTGTTCATGCTATTTCGTGGGTTTCCTTCGCCAGTTCCTACCCAAATTTCATTCGGATTATTTTGATTAATGGCAATAGAACCTATTGAGGCCGACTTACCATCATCAAACAAAACATCCCAAGTAGATCCGCCATTTTCGGATAACCATAAACCGCCTGCAGCAGTACCAGCGTAAATTATATCGGGATTATTAAGCTCTACATCAAAGGCAGTTATCCTACCACTTGCTCCCGCGGGGCCAATGCTTCTTGGCTTCATGTCCTCTAGAAGTGACATGTCGATTTTTTGAGCTGAAACAGAGCCTAAAAGCCCTACAAAGACAATTAGTGTAAATAAAAATTTCTTGTTCATGATGCTATAATGATTAATCAATCGAAAAGTAGTAAGCCCAATTAAAGAATGGAAATGGTATCGGACAGAAGGGGATTTGTCATTCCCTAAACCATATTCTAAAACTTCCGTATATTTGTCCAACTTGAAAAAATCAGTTACCATATTATTCACTACCCTCTACTTGCTTGCCAGCACTGGAATACTGGTTGGGCAGCATGTTTGTATGGGGATGATAAAGGAAACTGCGCTATTCAAACAACAGGAAAAAAAGTGCACCATGTCTGCCGAAATGCACAAAAGCATGAAAGACTGTTGTGAGGATGAATGGTCTTTGACCAAAATCGAAGACAATCAGCAAGCCTCTGTACTTTCTTATGTTCCGAACACCAATTATCATCTTCTTTATGAAGTCCCGTATAGCACATTCCTTGTGGTTATGGACGAACAAGAAGAAAAAGTAGAAGTCAAAAACACGGGGCCACCCGATATTCCCAAACTTGACCTCTACATAAGATACCATTCTCTTAAAATTCCTGCTGCATTACAGTCCTAATCGGCCTTATCATAGGTTAGATTTAGCTGTGCTTTTTTAAAGTGGCAGACTATTTCCTTTTTAAATCTAACCCTAAGATCTGTGCTGAATCGCTCAATCCACTGAGCCGAACCGTTATTTTCGGATTGTAAAACAAGCATTAATGATCAATAAACTAATTAAATTTTTCCTAGAGAACAGACTAGTTACTTTTCTGTTCATGGTAACTTTTGTTGCCTGGGGTATAGTTACGGCTCCTTTTGACTGGGACATAGGCCTGCCAAAGGATCCTGTACCTGTAGACGCTATTCCAGACATTGGAGAAAACCAACAAATCGTTTTTACCGAATGGTCGGGAAGGTCTCCACAAGACATTGACGATCAAATCACCTACCCGCTCACCTCTTCCCTACTAGGAATTCCAGGAGTGAAAACGATTCGAAGCTCTTCCATTTTCGGAGTCTCATCCATCTACATTATTTTCAACGAGGACATAGAGTTCTATTGGAGCAGAAGTAGAATTATAGAAAAACTGAACTCATTGCCCAAAGGGCTTTTACCTGATGGAGTACAGCCTGCCTTGGGGCCTGATGCTACGGGATTGGGTCAAATATTCTGGTATACGATTGAAGGAAGAGATGCCAATGGAGACCCTTCTGGTGGTTGGGATCCGCAAGAAATTAGAACAGTTCAAGACTACACCGTCAGGTACGCACTTGCCTCAGCTGAGGGCGTTTCGGAAGTAGCTTCTGTTGGTGGTTTTGTCAAGGAATATCAAGTAGACATTGATCCGAATGCCATGGAAGGTTACGGAGTATCCTTAGATCAGGTCGTCAAAGCTGTCAAGGAATCGAACCAAGACATTGGTGCGAAAACACTTGAAATTAACCGCGTTGAGTACCTCGTCAGAGGGCTAGGTTACATCAAAAGTTTGGAAGACTTAGAGAATGCCGTTGTCAAGGCAAATGGAAACACGCCTATTTTGGTTAAAGATGTTGCTCATGTCTCTTTAGGGCCAATGGCCAGAAGAGGTGCTTTGGATAAATCTGGAGCAGAGGCTGTTGGTGGTGTGGTAGTGGCCCGTTATGGGGCAAACCCAATGGCTGTAATTGATAATGTGAAGCTCAAAATTGAAGAAATTAGCCAAGGCCTTCCTTCAAGAACTTTGGCTGACGGTACGGTTTCCAAACTGACCATTGTTCCCTTTTACGACCGTACCAAGTTGATCAAGGAAACCATCGGCACTTTGGAAGAGGCGCTAACGCTGGAGATTCTAATTACGGTAGTGGTGGTATTGGTAATGCTCTTTAACCTAAGGGCCTCTATTCTTATTTCCAGCTTACTGCCTATTGCGGTACTGATGTGTTTTATTGCCATGCGCTACTTTGGAGTAGACGCCAATATTGTGGCGCTATCAGGAATTGCCATCGCTATTGGCACCATGGTAGATGTGGGGATTGTGCTGACCGAAAACATTACCCAACACCTGGATGAGAAGAAGGATCAACCGCTTCTGAAAACAATTTTAGAAGCCAGTCAAGAAATTGCCTCGGCCATTATCACAGCTGTTCTAACTACAATTGTCAGTTTTATCCCCGTCTTCACTTTGCAAGCCGCGGAGGGTAAATTATTTTCTCCTTTGGCTTACACCAAGAGTTTCGCACTCATTGCGGCCATCATCGTTGCATTGACAATTCTGCCTACAATGGCTTATTGGTGCTTTGGTTTCAAACCTAAAAGCAAAAGCCTAAAGTTAGCGCTCAACATCGGGCTTGTCGTTTTCGGAATCTGGGCCTTAACTCTATCTTATTCCTTTGCCGGATGGGTATTGATTGCCTTTGGCATTTTAAACATTGTTCGTCATTACGTCCCTTCTCTCGGCTTCTTGAGATACGGTACTATCGCCATTTCTTTATTGGCCATTACAATATTACTGAGTCAAGAGTGGATGCCACTTGGAGCTCAAGTAAGCGGTTTGGTTAACTTTATTTTCGTTGCGCTGATCATCGGAATCACTTTAGGGTTTTTCAATCTATTCATCTATTTCTACCCAAGAATTCTCGATTGGTGTTTACAAAATCGGTTGAAGTTTCTAGTCATTCCTACCTTCATTATTTTATTAGGGATAACTATTTGGCAAGGCTTCGATAAAGTATTTAGTTTTATTCCCGCCACTTTCGGTGACTCTGTTCGCACGAACAAAACCTATTCAAACCTGAACCACACTTTCCCTGGTATTGGAAAAGAGTTTATGCCTTCATTAGACGAGGGTTCATTCCTATTGATGCCTACTTCCATGCCGCATGCGGGAATGGCTCAAAATATAGAGGTGTTGAAAAACTTGGACATGGCGGTAACCGCTATTCCAGAAATTGAATCTGTGGTGGGAAAATTGGGGAGAACCGAAAGTGCTTTGGATCCTGCACCAATCTCGATGTACGAAAATGTAATCAACTACAAAAGTGAGTACCTCACCGATGAAAACGGAAGAAGGCTTCGTTTTAAAAAGGAGGATGGCGCATTTGTACGCGATGCAAAGGGCGACCTTGTTCGAGATGAAGGTGGCTCATACTTTCGCCAGTGGCGAGACCATATTTCTTCTCCAGACGATATTTGGAATGAAATTGTAGAGGCCACTCGACTACCGGGCGTTACTTCAGCCCCAAAACTTCAGCCCATAGAAACCCGCTTAGTGATGCTGCAAACTGGCATGCGAGCGCCTATGGGAATTAAAGTAAAAGGGCCTGATTTGGCCACCATTGAGGCTTTTGGCTTGCAGCTTGAAGATATTCTAAAAGAAGTGCCTTCAGTAAAGGCACAATCGGTTTTTGCTGAACGAATTGTAGGCAAGCCTTATTTGCTCATCAATTTAGATCGGGAAGCACTGGCACTGTATGGCCTAAGTGTTGTACAAGTTCAGCAGTATTTGCAAGTAGCTGTTGGAGGCATGGAACTCTCGAAAACCGTTGAAGGTAGAGAGCGATATCCAATTAGAGTTCGTTACCCTCGAGAATTGAGAGATGACCCAGAAGCGCTTAAAAACATTCTGATTCCGACCCCGACAAACGGGCAAATTCCTCTTGGGCAATTGGCGAATATAGAATACACCCAAGGTGCACAAATGATTAAAAGTGAAGACACTTTCCTTGTTGGCTATGTGATCTTCGACAAGAAAACAGGGTATGCTGAAACTGATGTGGTGGAGCAATCTCAAAAATTAATTGACCAAAAAATAGCAGCGGGTGAGTTGAAAGTTCCTGCTGGTGTTTCATACAAATTTGCAGGAAACTATCAGAATCAACAAAGAGCAGAGGCCCGACTCGCCATCGTGATTCCAATCGTATTGGCAGTTATTTTCTTAATCCTCTACTTCCAGTTCAAGTCAGTACCAGTTACGCTTATGGTATTCTCGGGAATTGCAGTGGCCTTTGGCGGAGGCTTCATTATGTTGGGTCTCTATGGTTGGGATGGCTTTCTTGATTTCGGTTTGTTCGGCACAAATATGCGAGAGCTATTTCAAGTAAGCCCAATCAATTTAAGTGTAGCGGTTTGGGTAGGATTTATTGCTCTGTTTGGTATTGCCACAGATGATGGTGTTTTGATTGCCACTTACCTCACCCAATCTTTTGATGGAAAAGAAAACTTAAACAAGGAAGAAACCCGAGCCTTAGTAATTGAGGCTGGAAAAAGAAGAGTACGCCCTTGCTTAATGACAACGGCTACCACTTTGCTTGCGCTATTGCCTGTTTTAACTTCTTCAGGAAGGGGGGCTGATGTAATGATTCCAATGGCTATTCCATCTTTCGGAGGAATGCTCATTGCTCTAATCACTCTGTTTGTTGTACCTGTGCTTTACTCCTATTATAAGGATGCACAGTTCCGTTCATCTTTAAAATCAAAATCAATATGAACCAGTCATCATCCAGTTTTATATATCATATAAAAATATATACCGCTCCTATTATTAGCACTATTCAATTGAATACATTTAAACTATCTTCAAATACTCAAATTATTGGCGCTCAACTGAAAAGATCAATTCAGTATCGCCTTTCGAGTAAGATTTTTTATATCTGTGGTATATGGATAATGATGGGAATGGGCCTTTGTGCCCAGACCCCTCTTAATGATTACCTCAAGATTGCCGCTGAGCAAAACCCTTCTTTAAAAGCCAAGTACAGTCAATATTTGGTTGCCCTAGAAAATGTTAATCAACAAGGCGTTTTACCTGACCCAAATGTCAGTTTTGGCTATTTCATTTCCCCAGTAGAAACCCGTGTTGGGGCACAGCAATTTAGGCTGTCTTTATCCCAAATGTTTCCATGGATGGGCACGCTCAAGACTAAAGAGCAGGCTGCCACTATGATTGCCAAAGCCAAGTTCGAGGAGTTTGAAGAGGTGAAAAATCTTCTTTTTCTAAATGTTAAGACTAAATGGCTCTCGCTTTTAGAAATTCAGGAAGAAATAAGAATCACCACCCAAAACCTCAGCATCCTTCGTTCTTACGAACCCATTACCAAGACAAAATATGAGGCCAGTTTAGTCTCTTTGGCAGATTTAGTTAGGGTACAAATTACCGTAGAGCAATCTGAAACCAAGTTAGAACTAC
>CAXBPM010000050.1:0-14118 GCA_963977345.1 uncultured Roseivirga sp. | reverse complement strand
ATGAGTGAATTGGAAAGAGTTCCAGGTACAGGTAGAGAAGATAGAGTAACCAAGAAAGATATTTTGGCCTACGTTAAAAACAGGCCACAAGGAGGTGCAGCCCCTGCGCCAGCTCAAGTAGCCCCATCTGCTCCAATGCAGTCAGCACCTAAGCAAATGCCAGTTTCGATTTCTGGTGATGATGAGATCATCGAAATGGACAGAATGCGTAAGATGATTGCCGAACGTATGGTGGATTCTAAGCGTATTTCCCCACATGTCACCTCTTTTGTTGAAGCTGATGTATCAAATGTAGTTGCATGGAGAAACAAAGTAAAAAACAGCTTTATGGAAAGAGAAGGCGAGCCAATCACCTTTACTCCAATCTTTATAGAAGCCATAGTAAAAGCGATCAAAGACTACCCAATGATTAATGTTCAGGTAGACGGCACTAGAATCATTAAGAAAAAAGACATTAATATTGGTTTAGCAGTAGCCCTTCCAAGCGGTAACCTTATTGTTCCCGTAATACACAGGGCCGACCAGTACAACTTGATTGGGCTTACTAAGAAGGTGAACGCTTTGGCCAAAAAAGCACGTGAAAACAAGCTAACACCAGACGATCTCCAAGGTGGCACTTTCACTGTTTCGAATGTAGGTTCTTTTGGAAACGTAATGGGAACACCAATCATCATGCAGCCTCAAGTAGCCATTATGGCTTTAGGCGCAGTGGTTAAAAAGCCAGCGGTAATCGAAACACCTTCTGGTGATGCAATAGCTATACGTCATAAAATGTTCCTTTCCCATTCTTACGATCACAGGGTTGTAGATGGATCTTTAGGAGGTATGCTTGTAAGAAGAGTGGCAGATTATTTAGAAAAATTCGACCCTAAGCAAACTTTATAAGCTTAGAAATAACAAGCTTTTTCAAGGCCTCAATCAGAAATGGTTGAGGCTTTTTTTGTCTTTACATTTTCGAGCAAATAAAACCTGAAATATCTCCTTCACCTCTTCGTCAGAGCAACTCATTTACAAGAATAAAAACCTTCTGTTGCTTTGAAACGCACATATAAAGACGTGAATATGGTATTTAATATATATTTCAGTATCTTATCGGAAGTATTAAATGTTCAGCCGAACAGGCATACCTTCAAGTGCTTTCTATCTAATATACTGTAATCCTATATCAAAAGTGATTTCAAAAGTTGATAATACAAATGAGTTAATTAAACAAAGGCACGAGCAAAAAATGCTCCTAGAAGCCCTTAACCATTCCGCAGCTGTTTCTATCATAGACATTCATGGTAACATCACTTTTGTAAACGATTATTTATGTAGCATCTCTGGCTATAGTCCTGAAGAGTTATTGGGGGGAAATCACGACTTACTTTCGGATATACAAAATCAGATTTCAGAAGGTCAAACTTGGAAAGGAGAGTTGCACAATCGAAAAAAAAGCGGAGAGTATTATTGGACTCAAACATCCCTTGTTCCTTTCAAAAACAACCAAGGTGAAATTGAGAGCTATACAGCTATCCATATAGACATTACAGAATACAAGTTAAGCCAGAACAATCTATTAAAAAAGGATCAAATTCTTAAGAACGAATTCAACCTCAACCAAGCCCAAAAAATCGCTAAAATTGGGAGTTTTGACACCACACATTCGGCCAACGAAATCTGGTGGTCAAACGAATTATATACCTTATTCGGCTTAAACCCTGACAAATTTCAACCTCAAAGAGAAAGTTTTTACAAATTAATACACCCAGAAGACCAACCATCATTCGAGAAATTAGTAGCGTCTCTGATCAACGATAAAAAAACTCAATTTGAGTTTAGGGCCAAACATTCAAACGGAAAATGGCTGCACCTTGAACTCATAGCAGAACCTAAGTACGACAACAACAGCAACTTCATTGGCTCCAGAGGTACAATGCAAGATATAACAGAGCGAAAGGAAGCCGAGGCAGCTCTAAAGTATGCATATAATATAATTAACAGGAGCCCTGCCGTTGTTTTCAGATGGAAAAATATTGAAGATTTACCCGTTGATTTTGTGTCAAAAAATGTCTTCGAATTATCTGGTTACTCTGCGGACGAGTTTTTAAGTAAGCAAATACGTTATGATGACATCATTCACCCAGATGACTTAAAACGAGTAAGCTCAGAGGTAAAGAGAGCTAATAAAAGTGACAACAATAACATGTACCATCATGAGCCCTACAGGCTTATCACCAAAAATGGTGATGTAAAATGGGTACTTGACACCACCTACATTAGACGCAGTAAAGCTGGTAAAGTAATGTTCCGTGAGGGGATTGTTTACGACATTACCAAACAAAGAATGGCCGAAGAAAACCTCAGAAAAAGTGAGGCCCTGCTTGCCAAAACCAACAAAATCACAAAAATAGGAGGGTGGGAATTACATGTAGAACAACTTAAGATTGATTGGACTGATGAAGTGTATTTTATTCATGAATTAGACCCGAGCAAATCTCCAAATCTAGAGGAAGGCATCAATTTCTACCACCCTGATGATAGACAAAAAATAATGGATGCTGTTCAAAGTGCTATTGACTATGGAACTCCTTATGATCACGAAGTACGATTTATTACTGCGAAAGGAAACCACCTTTGGGTAAGGGCAATTTGTTTACCTGTCATTGTGAATGGAGTTACCGTTAAATTATCTGGTACATTTCAAGACATTACTGATAGAAAAAAAGCAGAAATATCCGCTCAACACCATCTGCAATTACTCGAACAGAAAAACAAAGAGTTGAATCAGTTTGCCTATATCGCATCTCACGACCTACAAGAACCACTCAGGACAGTCTCTAACTATGTGGAATTGCTCAACTGGAAGCATCATGATAAACTTGATAAGGATTCAAATCTATATCTAAGTTACATCACACGCTCAGTAGATCGAATGCGAGACCTACTGCATGCTTTATTGGAGTACACAAGCATAGGAAAATCTGACAAGGAGCCCATTTTGGTTAACTGTAATGACATTCTTGATCATGTTAAAAATGACTTATCTGTACAATTGGCAGAAAAGAAGGTGAAACTAAAAATCGACAAACTACATCAAGTCAGGGGCCACGAACCCGAGCTTCGTTCTTTGTTCCAAAACCTTATTTCTAATGCCATAAAATTTTGCAACCCCGATACCATTCCTGAAATTAACATCTCTTGTAAGGAACAGGATAATCAGTGTGTTTTTGAAGTAAAGGACAATGGGATCGGTATTGAAGAAAGTTATAAAGAGAAAATATTCGTCATTTTTCAGCGACTTCATAATCAGGACTCATACAAAGGAACAGGTATAGGACTGGCCCGTTGTTTGAAAATTGTAGAACTCCATGGTGGAAAAATATGGGTCGAATCTAAGCCAAACGAAGGCAGCACATTCTATTTCTCCATTCCAAACTAGAACAGTATGAAACAAAAAGTTAAGTGCATTTTATTAGTAGATGACAATGAAGCCGATAATTTCTATCATAAAATTGTAATAGAAAGGTCTGAGTTTGCAGATGAAGTTGTGTCTGTAGCCGGAGGGCAAGAAGCTTTAGAATATATTCAGTTAAGCCTAGAAGGTAAAAAGCCTTCGCCAGACCTGATTTTTCTCGATATTAATATGCCTAGAATGGATGGTTGGGAGTTTTTGGAAGAGTACGCTAAGCTGGGCAAAGCAAAAAATGAACGTATAATCGTGGTCATGCTCTCTACCTCTAAAAACCCGGATTATATTAAAAAGGCGAATGAGCTTGATGATGTTAGCGAGTTTACCAGTAAACCTCTTACCACGGAATACCTAGAAGAATTGCGTTTGAAATACTTCAATAAATAACACTCAATAGCTCATTCTTTTCAACCATTTGCAAATACGCTTACCATGAAGCGAATTTATATTTATAAATTATTACCCTACTAATTTGGTAGATTTTATATTCTTTTACTTTCTTTGTGCTCAAATTAGCCCCAAAGAGCCGACAAATGGATTCATATATTTCGCCAAAAGTAAGTACAGCCGCCAAAAGAGACATTATTGAGCTAAGATCAAAGATTGATAAGTTCAGGCGAGGTCAAATTGAAGAGGATAAATTTAAGCTCTTTCGCCTAACACGGGGAGTTTATGGCCAACGCCAGCCTGGAGTACAGATGGTTCGAATTAAGTTACCTTATGGCAAAGTAACGACCAATCAATTAATCAAAATTGCGGAAGTATCTGATAAGTACGCAACAGGTAACCTGCACCTCACCACGCGTCAAGACATTCAGTTGCACTTTGTTAAAATGCAGGACTCCCCTGCTCTCTGGGCTGAATTAGAAGAAGAGCAAATAACACTAAGGGGTGCCTGCGGGAACACCGTAAGAAACGTAACTGCTTCGCCAGATGCTGGTATCAACCCAAACGAACCATTCGACATCACTCCCTATGCCCATGAGTTAACACATTACTTTCTTCGAAACCCCATTTGTCAAGACATGGGTAGAAAATTTAAGATTGCTTTTGCGTCAGATGACAAAGATTCTGCTTACACCTATTTTCACGACATCGGGTTTATCCCTAAACTGAAGGAAGAGAAAGGGCAAATAATCAAGGGCTTTAAAGTAGTGCTCGGAGGCGGATTAGGGGCCGTATCAATGACTGCCCAAACTGCACATGAATTCTTACCAGCCGATCAATTCATCCCTTTTACAGAAGCCGTAATTCGGGTATTTGATCGTTATGGGGAACGAACCAATCGCAACAAAGCCAGAATGAAGTTCTTGGTGAAGAAAATTGGCTTTGATAAATTAATGAGCCTCGTTACCGAAGAACAGAAAGCATTAAAGGTAAAATCATTCGAGGTGAACTCTTCTTATGGGGAAGTGCTTTTTATAGCGCAAATAGAAGTCCCAAAAATAGACATTGAAGACTGGCAAGAATTTGAAGATTGGCAACGCACCAATACCTTCCCACAAAAACAGAAAGACTATTTTGGAATTTGGCTACGGGTTTCTTTGGGGGATATCCATTCCTCAACCGCTAAATCACTTGCCAAATTCGTTCAAAAATATGCTGCGGACGATATTCGAGTAACCGTAAATCAAGGCCTACTCATTAAGTATGTTCGTCAAGACCTTCTTCCTTTATTCTTTCAAGAATTAACGGAGCTTGGCCTAGCAAAACCCGGGTTCAATTCTACACATGACATAACCTCTTGCCCAGGTTCGGACACCTGTAATTTGGCGGTCACCAATAGCACTGCGCTAACCACAACACTTGAGCAGATGCTTAATAATGAATTTAAACACTTGATCGATGAGTCATTTATCAAAATCAAGATCAGTGGCTGCATGAATGCCTGTGGGCAGCACATGGCCGCTAATATAGGTTTTCATGGAAGCTCCATTAAAAATGGAGCACTAGTCATTCCAGCCATGCAAGTGGTTATTGGTGGTGGAGTATCGCCCGATGGTGAAGGTTTTATCGCTGAAAAAGTAATCAAGGTCCCAACCAAAAAAATTCCTTTGGCATTGGCCTCTCTTCTTCACGAGTTCGAAGAGAAAGCTAATGAAGGAGAGTATTTCAACGATTTCTATCAGCGCTTTGGGAAAATGCATTTCTATCATTTGCTCAAACCTCTAGCCGATGTACAAACGCTTGAAGCATCGGATTATGTGGACTGGGGAAAGTCCGAAAGCTTTAGTCCTGAAATTGGGGTGGGCGAATGCGCCAGCGTAACACTGGATGTAATTCAAACCGTAATTGAAGAGGCAAAAGAAAGACTCGATTGGTCGAAAGAAGGACTAGAAGAAGGTATTTATGCGGATGCCATTTACAATAGCTACAATGCTTTTGTAATTGCAGCCAAGGCCCTTTTATTAAGTGAAGATGTAAGCTGCAACACTCAAATTGGCATTCTCCAAAGCTTTGATCAAACCTTCACCAACAAAGCCCCATTCCTATTTGAGACTTCATTTGAAGACTTCGTTCTCCAAATCAACAAGAATGAACCTACAGAAGAGTTTGCTCATCGTTTCTATCAAGCCGCAGAAGAATTTCTATTAAAAGCCAATCAATACAGAAGTCAACAATTGGCTGATGCGAATGGTGTAGACAAAACTGTAATCACCGATTTCTATAAAGCCTAATGCAGAGAACACATCCAAAACTAACCCTTGTGGGAGCTGGCCCAGGCGATCCAGACTTGATTAGCGTCAAAGGCATTAAAGCCATTGCTGAAGCCGATGTTATTCTTTACGATGCCTTGGTGAGCAAAGAACTCTTGACATACTCCTCCAAACAAGCCGAACTTATTTATGTAGGGAAGCGAGTGGGAAAACACAGTCATACACAAGATTCTATTAATGAATTGATTGTATACTTCGCTCATGAGAAGGGGCACGTGGTACGGTTAAAAGGTGGAGACCCTTTCATATTCGGACGTGGTTTCGAAGAGATTGCTTATGCCAAAAAACATGGCCTTTCTACCGCCATGGTACCGGGAATTAGTAGTGCTCACGCAGTACCTGCTCTTCAAAATATTCCCCTTACTTCCAGAGGCATAAACCAAAGCTATTGGGTAACCACCGGCACCACCAGTACAGGTGAATTATCTCCCGACATTGCCATTGCTGCCCAATCATCAGCCACCATAGTCATTCTAATGGGTACAAAAAAACTGGCGGAAATTTGCCGGGTTTTTCAACAAGAAAAGAAGGGAGAAACCCCAATCGCGATCATCCAAAACGGCACATTACCGAATGAGAAAATGGTTCATGGCACTATTGATAGCATTCAGAAAAAGGCAAAAGCGAATAACATTGGTGCGCCCGCCATTATCATTATCGGAGAAACAGTAAACCTTTACAAAGCACAGGTTATTCCTTTAACTCATCAACAAGTACTTACTTATGGCGAATGAACTATACCCTATATTTTTAAAAGCAGACTCTTTCAATATTCTAATTGTTGGAGGGGGTGAAGTTGCGCTTGAGAAATTAACCTTTCTGCTCAAAAGTAGCCCTAGCGCTAAAGTGACATTGGTGGGGAAGGAAATCAACTCCGAAATTAAAACATTAGCACACAAACACACTTCAGTAGAATTAATAGAACGTGGCTTTTTCAATGAAGACTTAACTGAGATGCAGCTCGCCATTATTGCCACTGAAGACCATAAATTAAATCGCCTTATCCAGAAGGAAGCAAAAGAAAGGGGTATTCTAGTCAATGTAGCTGACACGCCTGAACTATGTGATTTCTATATGGGAAGTATTGTTACCAAGGGTGATTTAAAAATTGGCATCTCTACCAACGGGAAATCACCTACAATAGCCAAACGGCTGCGTGAGTTTTTCAACGAACTATTACCCGATGAACTTGACGACCTTATTTCAAATATGCAGCTCATCCGTAATGGAATTGATGGCGATTTCAGCACCAAAGTAAAAACACTCAACAAACTGACCCAAGATTTGGTTGATACACAAAAGGCTTCAAGACCCTAACTATTCAATCTTAATTCATTAATTTTCAATTCCAGTTACAATCATTGGTCTATATAGTATTATGAAAGAAACAACCGTCAAGGAACTAGCAGAACTAAAAGCATCAGGAGCCGATTTTCAGTTGATTGATGTAAGAGAACAGAACGAATTTGACATAGCCGAAATTGGTGGAGAATTGATTCCCATGAACACCATTCCGGGAAACATAGATAATATCAGCCGCGATAAAAAAGTGGTGATTCACTGCCGTAGTGGAAAACGTAGCGGAGATGTGATCAGCTGGTTAGAGCAAAACCATGGTTTCGAAAACCTCTATAACCTCAAAGGTGGGATTCTGGCTTATGCCGATGAAATTGACAATAGCTTAACCAAATACTAAGTTATTCATTCAGAAGGTTGAGTAAACTTCGACCTTCTGAAAAACCTAAAACCGGCTGTATTTTCTAACCCGAATAAAGTTACGAATCACACCAAAGAGCACCAGCAAAACAATTGGCCCAACAAGGTTAATCAACTGCCACTTCAACTTCTCTTTTTGCGCCCTTATTCTATCCAGTGGTCTCAGTTTAATTTCCTTGCTTCTCGCCTGAATTAGCCCATCATCATCCACCAAATAGGTTAAGGCGTTCATCATGAAATCCTTATTGGCGAATATTCTTTTCTCATCCCCTTCTGTGTAAGGATTAAAGCCCATATCCAAAGGTGTCCCTCGTTGCATCTCATTTCTGATAATATCGCCATCTCCAATCACAATGATTTTTGTATCGGGGCTATCGGCTTTAAAAGCACTGGTATTCACTCCTTCTTTAGGCAAAACTCTATTCTTAAAAAGGCTCTCAAATTCCCCTTCTAACAAATAAGCAATAGGATATTGACCTCCTTGATAAAGACTCGGGTCGTTCTCAACTGCCATCTCCTCAAACGAAACTGGTGCAGGGGCATTCAGTATTCTGGTGTATTGTGAGGTGAATATCAATGGAGTTTTCTTAATCCCATCAGCAGCTACTGTGTCGATCGTACTGGTG
The DNA here is from genome assembly GCA_963977345.1 of uncultured Roseivirga sp. Lineage (GTDB taxonomy): Bacteria > Bacteroidota > Bacteroidia > Cytophagales > Cyclobacteriaceae > Roseivirga. Next base: position 5,608 of record CAXBPM010000050.1, on the reverse strand, counting down.
AAACGTGTATAAACGGCATCCAAATTCCGGGTAATCGGGTGTTCGCTAAACCACGAAGCGCCAAAGAAAAATGGCCATTTTAAATTGGTGATGGTTTCAGAGTCATCCATCAATACCGGATATCGCCCAAAGTTCTGAGCATCTAAAATCAAGTCTTTCTTCAGTCGAATTCCGTACCGAAAAAATAGATCATCCAGATCAAGCGTGTAAGGCAAACCAAAAGTACCTACTCCACCCGCTTGTCGCATATTCACCCCAAGGGCATCCACCATAAAAATAGCCTTCCCTCCATGCATCAGATGCTGATCAATCTTGAACTTATCTTCCCTAGAAAAAGCCTTCGTGGGCTTTGCCATAATAATCACATCGAAGTTTTTCAACTCCCTTGTTTCACTCAAATTGACAGGTACAATATCAAATGCTTCTGAGAAATCGCGAGCGAACCAATAGATGTTCAACGAATCAAGTTCCCCGTGCCCCTGAAGCAAGCCAATACGCTTTCTATCTATATTGGCAATACGCTGAATTCCAGTGGCCAATTCATATTCAATTCCTTCAAGCGATTGATTGAGCTTCATTTCAAATGATGCTCCTTGATTGCCTTTCAATAATAAAACACTGGAAGTTCGATCTCCATAACGAAGCACCACATAGGGAAAAATAAGCTTCTGAACATCCGTTCCATTATCATTGTCAAATATTCTAGTGGGTGAAAGTCCCGAATCCATCCAAGCCTGATAGTTTTTATTTCTCTCAGTTTCCGTAGAAGCGGCTCCGGGGTCGTTAATTGAATAGTAAATCGGTTGGCTGCTATAAATACCCAGTTCTTCCACGGTTTCTACAATGGATTTCCGAAAACGCTGAAACTCTGTTGGTAAATCAGTCCCCAATAAAATCTCAACATGTAAAGGCTGATTCAGTTTCCCCAATAATTCCTTTGTGGGCTCTTGAAGTGTATATCGTTTTTCTTCTGTCAAATCGAACCTCCAAAAAAAGTTGGCGGCAACTACATTAATCGCAAACACAATAAATAAGCCCAACCCGAATACTCTCATGGCCTTTACCCTGTGTGGTTCGAAAGACATTCTTCGGGCAGCAAATTTGAGTGAAGTAAGGAGTAAAACAACAGTAATAGTGCTTAAGAAAAACACAAGATTTCTTGAGTCAATCAGGCCGCGGCTCATGGCATCATAATGAAATGAAAGGCTCATTTCATCAATATAAAGCGCAGTTTGACCGGTAAATATATCGGCTAACGAGCTTATACCTGTGAACATAAAGAAGCAGAAGAATACTGCTAGAATGAAAGCGACTATTTGATTTTCGCTGAGTGCCGAAGCAAATAGTCCAATGGATGTAAATACGCCACCAAGCAAAATAAGTCCCATATAGGAGCCAATAATTCCTGGGGTATCTAAATTCCCAACGGGGCTTCCCAGCTGATAAACCGAGTAATAATAGACGACTGTTGGGAGTACGGAGAAAATCACCAAAGTGATAGCCGACAAGTATTTTCCGAAAATGATCTGAAAATCACTCAATGGCCGAGTAAGCAGCAACTCTAATGTCCCTGACTTTCTCTCTTCAGCCAACATCCGCATGGTAATGGCTGGAATAAGGAACATATAAACGAAAGGCCCCAGAGAGAATAACGTATCGAGCTGGGCATAGCCATAGTCTAGTACACTGGTCTCAGGAAAAACCCACATCAGCAAACCAATACCAGTAAGAAAAACACCAATCACCACATAAGCGATCAATGAATTCAGAAACTGCTGGACTTCCTTTCTATAAATCGCCCACATCGCTCTGTTGGTTAGTTAAGTCGTAGAAGATTTGCTCTAGGTCTTGCTCAATCAGTTGCATTCCTAAAATCACCCAGTTTCTTTCAGAAGCCAGTTTAAAAAATCGTTCTCGAATGTCTTTGTTATCCTTCGAAGTCACCTGATATTTCCCAGTGCCCAAATCCTTAAACTTGAAATCTCTAATTTCAGAAATAGCTTTTAACTCAATTGGCTTAGACAATTCAACGTGTAAAACCTGCTTTGCTCCTGAAGTTAAATGAGCAACCGAATCGTTGGCCACAATTTTACCCTGGTTTATAATGACCACTCGATTGCACAAAGCTTTCACTTCTTGCATAATATGAGTTGAAAGAATCACGGTCTTATCCTTACTGATTTGTTTAATCAAGCCTCTGATTTCAGCAAGTTGGTTAGGGTCTAAGCCTGTAGTGGGTTCATCTAGAATAAGCACTTCAGGATCATGTAGTAACGCTTGGGCCAAGCCCACTCTTTGCCTATAGCCTTTAGAAAGCGAACCTATTTTCTTATTCTGCTCACGTGTCAAGCCACAAAGTCCTATCATTTCAGCAATTCTCAGCTTTCTCTTCTCCCCTTTGATCTGATGAAGTGAAGCAATAAAAGCCAAATACTCGTGAACGAACATATCTAAGTAGAGCGGATTATGCTCAGGCAAATAGCCTATGATTGCCCTCGCCTTTTTAGAGTCCTTGACAATATCAAAGCCATTCACAATCACTTCACCTTCAGAAGGCGGTAAATAACCTGTAGCAATCTTCATTGTGGTCGATTTACCCGCACCATTGGGCCCCAGAAAGCCAAGAATATCTCCTTTATTGACTTCAAAAGAAATCCCATCAACAGCTTTCTGTTGTCCGTAAACTTTGGTGAGTTGCTTTACCTGTATCGACATTGAATCCTTAACGGGGCGTAATATTATTTATTGGGATTTCCTTTTGGCCATAATGGGCGAACTTCCAGATCAACAACATGGTAATTCGGGAAAGTTTGAACAGACTGAACAATTGAGTTGGCTACATCTTGTGGACGCATCATATTATCGTTGGCATTTGCCAATTCAATACTATCGAAGAAATTGGTATTGGTTGAACCTGGATAAATTGTGGTCACCTTAATCCCATGTTCTCTCAATTCTTGAAAAATGGAATGCGAAATCCCTCTTACCGCGTGTTTTGTCCCTACATACCCCGACATTGTTTTAATCCCGCTAGTTCCAGCGATAGAAGAAATATTAATAATATGCCCTTCTCCTAATTCAATCATGCTGGGTACAGCTACTTTAATACAGTAAAACAATCCGTGGACATTGATGTCATACATTTCTCTCCATTCAGCCACATCCATTTCATGAATCAATCCCTGGTAGCCCATTCCAGCATTATTCACTAAAACACTGGCTTTCCCAAGTTTGTCAGAAGTAGCTTTATAGGAAGACTGAACATTCTCCCAATCAGAAACATCTGTTTTAAAGAAATGGAAATTAGGATCCTCCAATTTAGGTGAAGTTCTTCCCCAGCCAGCTACAATGGCTCCTTCAGCCAATAATTGCTTAACCGTTTCCAACCCAATCCCTTTACTCACCCCTGTTACGATAGCTACTTTTCCCTTAATATCCATAGTGTGAAATTAACAAGCTAAAATTGATTATGGAACATTGCGGCAATGTTAATCTCAAAATGAATTTTCAGTCACTTCTCAAGTGACAAGAAAATGATAGGATCAACAACAGGTTTTATTCCCAATAAAGAAATAATTGAGATTGTAGGTATTGCTAGAGGAAGTACCGTAAGGGCTCGAAATGTAGGCAGGGATATATTTGCTGGTTTTAAGAATTTAGTTGGGGGCGAAATAAATGAATACACTGAACTACAAGCTGAATCAAGAGAGGAGGCCATCTTTCGAATGAAAAAAGAAGCTGAAAATCTCAGTGCAGACGCCATGATAAACGTCCGGTTCACAACAGCGATGATTATGCAGGGAACTGCTGAAATTCTTGCCTATGGAACAGCAGTCAAACTGAAGTAACTCGTATCAAATGACTGGCTTGATAATTTGGGCAGCGATTACACTTTGGGTTATAATCGCTGTCAAAATAGCTTTTGGTATTAAAAAAATAATTCAAGAACGCAATCGCGAAGAGTTTTAGAAACGTAATAATTAGCAATTACTGCAGCGCAATCAACTTCTGTAGTAGAATTGTCATTCCCTTTTCTGCCTTTGCTGCAGCTGCTAGTATTTTAGAAAGTTCAGCAACTTCCAAATGATCTGGGTCGCACAAGTCTGTAATAGCAGAGACAGCAAACACAGGCAAGTTCATATGACGGGCAACAATTACTTCTGGCACGGTAGACATTCCAACAGCATCCGCTCCAATAATCTTAAGGAAGCGGTATTCAGCCCGAGTTTCTAAATTAGGACCACTCACACCAGCGTATACTCCTTCGTGACATCTAATACCCTCATTTTCGGCAATCTCCAGGGCTTCATTGATCATTTTCCGTTCATACGGTTCGCTCATGTCAGGAAAACGCCCTCCAAATTCATCAAGATTAGCACCGGTTAAAGGGTTCTCTTTGGTCAAATCGATGTGATCTTCAATGATCATTAAATCAGCTACCTGAAAATTCAGATTTACACCACCAGCAGCATTTGAAACAAAGAGCTTCTTAATCCCCAAAAGCTTCAATACCCTTACAGGAAAGGTAACCTGTTTCATATCATAGCCTTCATAGTAATGAAATCGACCCTGCATCGCGACTACCTTCTTTCCAGAAAGCTCTCCAAAAATCAATCGACCGCTATGACTCTCTACTGTAGAAACAGGGAAATGAGGTATCTCCTTATATTCAATCGTATGCTCAATGTTAATCTTATCAACCAAGGCTCCTAAACCTGTACCTAAGATGATTCCGAATTCAGGTTGAAAATCACATGTAGATTGAATATAATTTAGTGCTTGAAATACTTGTTTGGTATAGTCCATCGTGTCAATTCTTCTTTCAATTTCAAAGATGCAAAAGAATTCATTTCGAGAGGAACTTTAGAGTCCAAAACTTAATTCCATAGATGTACTTCTATTAAACACATAGAGTTCTATGCTCTTTCAAGCAAAGGCCTTAATTTCGAATTAAAATCAAATTAAAGTATGATCACAATTGTCGTAGGTACCAACCGTATTAATTCAGTTAGTAGACAAGTCGCAAACTATTACCGATCTATTCTTATGGATAAAGGTGTTGATACAGACATTGTTGACCTCGTTGATCTTCCACACGACTTTACTGGCACTGCTCTGTATGAAAACAACGGCAGGAATGAGGTTTTCAATGTCATGCGAAATAAAGTTCATGCTGCAGATAAACTCCTTTTTATTGTTCCTGAATACAATGGATCTTTCCCAGGGGTTCTCAAAACTTTTATTGATGGTTTAAAGTATCCTGAAGGGGTAAAGGATAAGAAAGCCGCTTTAGTTGGGATTTCCTCAGGAGCTCAAGGCGCTGTATTTGCTATGTCACACCTTACTGATATATTCAATTATTTAGGTATGCATGTATTCGCCATTAAGCCTAAGCTAGCTACCATTGAAAGTAATTTTGTTGATGGGAAAATCATAAATAACCTATACATCCAGCTCATCCATACTCAAATAGATAAGTTTATTGAATTCTGATCTGATCGATCATACCAGTATTACTTCCAGTCACTTTTTCGCGAAGTACCGTAGAATAACCTCAAGGAGCAACGGCAGTTCTTGTGCTGTTCCTTAATAAGTTCTATTAGGTATC
>CAXBPM010000049.1:0-14177 GCA_963977345.1 uncultured Roseivirga sp. | reverse complement strand
AAATGCAGGATTTAACGGGAAGCCATAACATTACACATGATTTGGCGTTCAATCAAAAATCCCAAATCGTAAATTCATTTATGGCTCAAAGCATAAATCCTTGTAGCTTCGCTTTATGAGTCAAATCAAAAAATTGGCGAGCCAAACGGCTTATTACGGCATCAGTAGCATTTTGGGCAGAGTGCTCAACTTTGCTTTGGTGCCGTTCTATACCCGTATTCTTCCCGAACAAGAATATGGGGTGGTCATCCACCTGTATGGTATTGCCGCTTTTTTGAATATTATTTACACCTATGGATTAGAGACTTCGTTTTTCAGGTTTTCCACGAAGAATAAGTCCATTGATGCTTATCATTATACGGCAACAGCCATTCTGTTTACCAGTATTATCTTCTCTGGGTTTATCTATTTTGATGCTGCATCGCTGGCCAATTTCACTGCCGCCTCCGAACATCCCGAGTATTTAAAATATTTGGCCGCCATCGTATTTATAGATGCTATTGTTTCCATTCCTTTTGCAAAACTACGGTTAGATGATCGGCCTATAAAGTTCGCGATAATTCGGTTGACGGTAATTGCGGTGACTATCGGGTTGAACCTATTGTTTTTACTGGCCTTCCCCGCTATTGCCAACGGAGAATATTTAAGTGCCCTTCAACCTTTAGTTCAAAAAATATACAATCCAGAAATGGGCATTGGCTATATTTTCGTGGCCAACCTCATCGCCAACAGTTTATACATACCCATGCTGTTTAAGGAATTGGCGCAAATTAAGATCCGATTCAAATGGTCAGCCTTTAAACCTATTTTGGCTTACTCCTTCCCTATTTTCTTGATGGGTTTGGCGGCCATGTTCAACGACCAAGGCTACACCATCCTCTTTAGTTTCCTTTTCGATGATCCAGAAGCAGAGTTGGGGGTATATGGAAGTGCATTTAAGCTAAGTGTATTGATGATGCTTGGGATTCAAGCCTTCCGCTATGCGGGCGAACCTTTCTTTTTCTCTCATGCTGAAAACAAGGAAGCGCCAACACTATTCGCCAAAGTGATGCACTACTTTGTGGTGTTTAACATTGCCATTATGGTGGCCATTGCCGTGAACATTGAATTAATAGCGGATGTCTTTTTAGGCCGACCAGGCTACAAAGCCGCGCTGTATGTTTTGCCAGTATTGCTGATTGGAAAGCTGTTTTTTGGGGTATATGTAAACCTCAGCGTGTGGTTTAAAATCAAAGACAAAACAATCTACGGCACCTATTTCACGGCCATTGGGGCATTAATCACGCTTGTAGGACATTTGTGGTTGGTTAGAATTCCTTCCATAGGCTATTTCGGCTCAGCTATTTCGGCCTTGGTTTGTTATGCCGTTATGTGTGTTATGTGTTATTATAAAGGCAGAAAGGTCTTCCCAATACCTTACAATTTCAAGAAGTTATTTCTATACTTGGTCATTGCAGTTGGGGTAATTTATGGATCAAACCTCATTTCAATTTCCAACGCATGGGGTCAATATGGAATTGATATATTTGTTACAATGGCCTTTTTTGTCGCTATTTATCTTTTGGAAGGAAGGGATTTTAAACACAAAACCGTTGAAAAACGCCAATAACATCACTGTTCTTACATTCATCAGAAAGCTTAAACATAGCCCACTTAAAATGCGTTTCTTGAATAATTGAAGAATCCCGTGAAGAAATACCTCCAGCTTTCCCCTTTCATTTTCGCCTTTTTGCTGTTTTGCAGCAGCACGGAAGCTGTTGCCCAAGAAAAAACGGAAAAGAAGGAAAAAGAGAGCAAAGAGGTTTCTAAGTACGAGAGGGCCAATGCTGAGTATTTAATGATCGATGCCCAGAAATTCTACTTGTTAGAAGACTATGAAAGGGCCATCGCTTTTCTAGAACAATCTTTAGAAGTCGATAAAGACAACCATGCCGCTCATTTCAAATTGGGTGAAATTTATCTCATCGAAAGAAAGTACGACAAGGGTTTGAAGTCGATTAAGAAAGCGCAAGAAATCAAGCCCGACAATAAGTTCTATTACATCCTTGCTGCACAACTGTATAAGTCACAGAGCAACCTCCAAGCAGCTGCTTCTGAATATGAATTGATGCTTAAGAACTCCACCGACTACCGTGAGTATTTACTTGACCTCGCAGATGTATATGTGGGTTTAAGCAATTACGATGGAGCCATCAAAATGCTTGAGTTAACGGAAGAAAAATACAACACTCCAAATAAATTCACTACGCAAAAAAAGGAATTGCTTATTCAGGCTGGAAAGAAGAAAGAAGCGCTGAACATGCTGAAAAAACTAACGGAGGACTTCCCTACGAATGAAGGCTACAAACTAGAGTATGCAGATTTATTGGCTTCAACTGGCCAAAAGACAGAAGCCGCAGACATTCTCAAATCGACAAACACTTCCACGTCTTCCAATTTCCTCTTAATCAATTTAAAACTAGAAGAAGGTGACTTTGAAGCGGCCAAGCCTATGATTACAGAAATCATGACGAACAAAGAAGCAGACCTTGGTTCAAAACTTCTGTTAATGTCCAATTTATCGGCAACTGGGTCGGACAAAATTTCACTCTCCTTTTTAGATCAGCAGCAAAAAATGCTGTATTCCATTTACCCCAACGATGTTGAAGTGATTAAAACGGGAGAGAAAGTCTATAGTGCTTTGGCGGCTAAGGCGAATTCACAAGATAAGGTAGCCTATGAAACCCAAGCGTTTACTGCTTTAAATCAGCTAAAAGACCTTAATCCATCTGACTACGAAGTTTGGAACCAACTACTGACAAGGGCTTACAATCAAAAATCTTGGGAAACTTTGCTCACCAATAGTGAAGACGCTTTGAGTTACTTCCCCAACCAAGGTTTATTCTATTATTACTACGGAAACGCTCAACTTTACAGCAGTAAAGGCGATAAAGAAGAAGCAACCATGGCTTTCGATCAGGCTTTAAAACTGGCCAGAAATGACGAATCCTTGACGAGTAAGATTCAATCTAAGAAACTAGAGTTTGCACTAGAAGAAGGCAATACCGAAGAATTTCAAGCAGCATTTGAAACCCCGATTATCTCTGGAAAAGCAGATAACAAAGCAATTCAAATGTTTCTACGCTATTTAATTGACAATAATGATCAGAAAATCATTGAACAAATGCTTGCGACTGTAGAGGGCTTGATCAAAGAAAATCCTTCTGATGGTGATTTATTTCATGTGAAAGCAAAGGTTTTGTTTCAAATGGGTAGATTTGCAGATGCTAAACAGTTGATTGAGAATTTCATAAAGCAAAACCCATCTAATATTTCAGGGGGGCTTTTAGAAGTTTATGGTGATAACCTTTTTATGTTAAACCAAATTGATGCGGCTGTTGAGCAATGGAAAAAAGCAAAAAACACTGGGAGCACTTCCGATAAAATTGACCAAAAAATTGCAGACAAAAAGTACTACTAACAGGGCCACATTGCTCTTCCTCATTGTTTTTTCGGCCTTCTTTCTGGAGTCCTGTAAAAGCACCTTTCTAGGTACAAATACACGCGTTAAAGAAGAATTTCAAGTCGCTGAAATCCCTTTTGAATACTTCTCTACCAAAACGAAATTCAAGTTTAAGGATGGAGAATCGAAGACCAAAGCTACTGCCGATATCCGTCTAAGAAAAGACAGTTTGATCTGGTTCAGACTAACACCAGGTTTGGGAATTGAAGGAGCCAGGGGAATAATCACCCAAGATTCACTCATTATGATCGACCGGGTAAACAAAGCCTATTATGCTTACAGCTTTCAAGGCCTAAGCGAAAAATTCAACTTCGAACTAAATTTTGACCTTTTTCAGTCAGTGCTTATCGGAGACATGCCGATTGCCCAAAGCGCAGAAGACGATATTGTCGCCCAAGCCAATCAGTTCACCATTGTTCAAAGAGTTGGAGACCTTACTTTAATGAACCAAATTGGAAACAAAACCAAGAAACTAGAAAAACTTACCGCCAACACAGTCAAGAGTAAAAATACACTAGAGTTAAAGTACACCGATTTCAATTTGCTAGAGGGATTTGTGTTTGCTTTTAAAGCAGATATGGTATTACAATATTTCAAAGACAATAAAAAAGGCGAAATTACGATAGATATTGAGCACAACAGAGCTAGAATTGAAAACGAACCACTTACATTCCCTTTTAGTATCCCTGACAACTATGAGCGCAAATAGGGTATTCTTAGCCCTTTCTATATTTTTTCTACTTACAGGTTTTGACAGCGCAGCTCAAAACCAGAGAAAGACTTTAGAAACTCAGAAGAACGAAATTCTAAAGAAAATTCAGGAAACCGAGCGTATTCTTTCCCAAACTTCCACTCAGAAAAACAGTAGCATTGGTCGTCTGAGGGCGCTTAATGAGCAGATCCAAACCCGCTCTTCTTTAATTGGTGCTATCAAAGGCGAAGTGAATTTACTGGACAGCGAAATTTCTGAAAACCTTGCCATTATTCAAGCAATGGAAAATGACCTCTCGCAGCTTAAAAAGGAGTATGCAGAAATGATTTATACCACTCAAAAAACCAGTAAAGGGTTTAATGAAATGACTTTCCTTTTTGCCTCTTCCACCTTCAATCAGCTGTTCATGAGAATGAAGTACATCAAACAGTATTCTGAAGCGCGTAAGAAACAAGCAGAACAAATCCAGATTGTTCAAAGTAGCATTGGTTTGCAAATTGCAGAAATTGAAGACCAAAGAAAAAGTAAGCAGTCTCTACTTACTGATGAACTCACAGAAAGCAATAAACTAGAGGAACTCCGAGGCGACCAGAAAGATTTGATTACCAAGCTTACCCAAGACGAGCAAAGGATTAAGAAAGAATTGGAAGAACAGAGAAAGGCTGAAAAGCAACTTTCAGAACGTATTGATGCTATTATTGAAGAAGAAAGAAAGGCTGCTTTGCTAGGTTCAGTTGATATGACTAAACTTACAGAGGCCTTTGCCAAAGAAAAGGGGAAATTACCTTGGCCTGTAGATGAAGGCTTTGTTTCTTCCAAATTTGGTGAACACCGCCACCCTACCATTAAAACCATTACCATCAATAATCTAGGGGTAGATATTCAAACTTCTGAAAATGCGTCAGTAAAGGCCGTATTCCCTGGAAAAGTAAGTCAGGTATTGTCCATCCCCGGTTTAGGGAACAGTGTATTGATTCAGCATGGAGAATATTTCACGGTATACTCGAAGTTAAAAACGGTCGTTGTTAAAAAGGGAGATCAAGTTCAAATTGGACAATCATTGGGGCAAGTACTTACAGATAAAGACAATATCTCTCAAGTGAAGTTCAGGGTTCATGATAAAAAAGGTACAGTAAACCCAGAAATCTGGCTTCAGAAAAGATCGAAGTAAGCCTTGGTAAGCATCCATTTAAAAAGAATAAGGGAAGCTTTTAAAAATAAAGACTCCCGATTTTAACCCAATCTTTTAAACTCCGTTCAAACAACAAAACTGAATCCCTTTACTTAGTAGTTAGTTTTTAGTTATCTTTGAATTCTAAATTTTAAACGTAGGAAATCATGCAGACAATATTTGCACTAGGAATGCCTGGAGGGCCGGAAATGATATTCATCGTATTTATTATCTTACTTCTTTTCGGAGCTAAGAAAATACCTGATCTCGCAAGAGGGATGGGAAAAGGCATCAGAGAATTCAAAGATGCTACCAAAGAAATCAAGAAAGAGGTAGACGATGCCGGTAAAGAAATCGATAAACAAGCCAATTAAAAATTGAAGTCTTATCAAACCCTTGATGAGATTCAAAATGACATTAGACTTGGAATAACTTCTTGCAAAGCACTTGTAGAACACTATTTAAGCAACATCAAGGTTCATTCGGATCTGAATGCTTTTGTAGAAGTTTACAGTTCTGAAGCTTTGCAAAAGGCAGATATTTTAGACCTTAAGATCAAAGAAAACAAAGCCGGCAAACTTGCCGGCTTAATTTTTGGCATCAAAGATTTAATCTGCTACCAAGACCACCAAATCAGTGGCGCAAGTAAAATTCTCCAAAATTTTGAATCTCAATTTTCAGCCACAGCTGTTGAAAAACTCCTTCAGGAAGACGCCATTTTAATTGGACGTCAAAACTGTGACGAATTTGGAATGGGCTCATCCAATGAGAATTCATTTTATGGCCCCACTAAAAACGCATTAGACCAAAGCAAAGCAGCTGGAGGCTCCTCTGGAGGTTCCGCTGTTGCTGTTCAAGCCGACATGTGCCATATTTCTCTTGGTACTGATACAGGAGGGTCTGTGAGGCAACCCGCAGCATTTTGTGGTATTGTGGGTCTCAAGCCTACCTATTCAAGAATTTCGCGCTGGGGATTATTGGCCTATGCCTCCTCATTCGATAGCATCGGGATCTTCTCGAAGAGTATTGAAGACAATGCCCGCGTATTAGAAATTATCGCTGGGAAAGATGAAAAAGACGGTACTTCCTCTTCCAGAGAAGTACCTGTCTATACCCAAAGCTTAGAGAGTAAAAGCACATTCAAGGTCGCCTATTTACAAGAAGCACTTGAAACGGAAGCGCTTCAACCAGAAATTAAAGCTGCTTTCGAAAGTCAAATTGCTAGTCTGAAAGAAGCGGGGCATAGGGTAAAGCCAGTGAGCTTCCCTTTACTCGATTACATTTTGCCCACCTACTATATTCTGACTACGGCAGAAGTGAGTTCAAACTTGAGTCGTTATGATGGCGTTCGTTATGGGCATAGAAGTTTAGAGATTTCAAACCTAGAGTCACTCTATAAAAACTCTAGAACGGAAGGCTTTGGAGCCGAGGCGAGGAGAAGAATTATGCTAGGGACTTTTGTGCTAAGTGCCGATTATTATGATGCTTACTTTACGAAAGCACAAAAGGCACGAAAGCTAATAAAAGAGGCTACCGAAAAAATTCTTTCGGAATATGATTTTATTATCATACCAACGACACCAACTACTGCGTTCAAATTGGGAGAACACTCTAAAAGCCCGATTGAAGTCTATATGGCCGATTTATTTACTGTACAAGCCTCCATTTCAGGACTTCCAGCGATATCTATTCCTGTTGGAAAAGACGATGATGGAATGCCTATTGGACTACAAATTATATCCGCGGCTTTTCAAGAAGCCAAACTTTTTGCATTTTCGAAAAACTTGATTCAAAACATTTGAACAGACGCTATACAATGAAGCGATTACACTGGCTATTATTACTGCTAATTACCTCTTTTGCCTTTGCGCAAAAGGGCTATGCAACCAACGATACCATACCAGAAGAATTCAAGCCTAGCTACGACTACGCCCCTGACTTTTCTTATGAAGAATTACAAAGCCGTTATGATAATCTAGACCTTGAAATCGATATTTCTTTCAATGATCAGGTCAAGGCCTTTATTAATTACTTTACGGTAAGAAACAGAGATTACACACGTGAAATGCTTAGGCGAAGAGAAATCTACTTCCCTATTTTCGAAAAGTATCTTAAAAAATACGATCTCCCCGAAGAGCTAAAATACTTACCAATTATTGAATCTGGTCTAAATCCTGTAGCGGTTTCTGGCCCTAAAGCCGTTGGTTTATGGCAGTTTATGTCACCCACTGCAAAACAGCAAGGCTTACAAATTGACTGGTACATTGATGAACGAATGGATCCTGAAAAATCGACCGAGGCCGCCTGTCAATACATCAAATGGCTATATGGCATTTTGGGAGATTGGAAAATGACCCTAGCTGCTTACAATAGTGGAATAGGTAATGTGCAAAGGGCCATGAGGCGATCTAACAAAGATGATTTCTGGGAAGTCTACAAGTACTTACCAAGGGAAACCAGATCGTATGTACCACAGTTTGCAGCCATTCTTTATGCCATGGAATATGCGGACGAACACAATATATTTGTTGACGACCTTCTATACCCTATCGACTTTGAAGAAGTTGAAGTAACCCAATTCGTGTATTTGAAAGCCTTCGCAGATGAAAGCGGAATGGATTTAAACACCTTAGAAAAGCTGAACCCAGCCATCAAGAAAGGAGCACTTCCGGCCAATGCTAAAGGCTTTAAACTAAAAATCCCAAGAGATGGAATGGCTTTGTACGAAACCAATCGTGAAAACATCTTGATCAAGGCCGAAGAAGGACGAATGGAGTTCGAGAAAATGGCTTCCAATATGCCGGGGAGTACTTTTGGAAAAGAAAAGGTGAGCTATAGAGTAGCAAGTGGTGATGTATTGGGTACTATTGCGAGAAAACATCAAGTGCGAATTGAAGACCTCAGGGCATGGAACAATATTAAAGGATCAATGATTAAAGTTGGCCAAAGGTTGAATATCTACACAGGCCCAGATTTCCTTTCGGACAACACCGTAGTCTCTGCTAAAAAAGTATTGAACCAACCTATCCCTAACTCAAAGGAGTATACGGTGGAGCCTGGAGATACATTATGGGATATATCAAGAATGTATGAAGGTTTAACAATTGAGCGGATAAAAGAGTTAAACGATATGAACTCAAGCAGCCTAAAACCTGGAATGAAGCTAAAAATAGGTTAAGCAAACCTGCAACTAAATATTTAGTAGATATTGTTTGCGAATCCATTTCATATTACCTTTCTTGACACAGACAACTAAATTAATAGTTTATGAAAAAGCTCTTATTTCTAGCACTGATTCTCCTTTCTATATCGAGTTGCGGTAGCAAATCGGATCAGGAGGGTAAAGAATCAAAGAAAATGAATCCCAACCTTTTACCTGATGCTACTGGGCAAGCTGGGGAATTGGTGATTGTGATGAACAAAGAGAAGTGGGAAGGCCCACTCGGAGAAGCCATACAAGAAGTTTTTCATGCCCCTGTACCTGGTTTAAACAGAACTGAGCCGTCATTCACTACGCGTGTTATCGAACCTTTTCAGTACAATAGAATTTTTCAGCTTTCTAGAAATGTGGTGTATATAACCACCTTAGACGGCACCACTCCTGCGGACAAATACCTCAAAGGCATCCTTCCTGATAGTTTCAAAGAGCGCATAGCGAATGAACCAGATTTATTCATGAATACCTCTGACAATCAGTATTCCAAGGGACAAAAAATACTTAATCTTTTCGGTAAGACGGATCAGGACTTGATCAGCCATTTGAAAGAGAATGGAGAAATTATCAGGAACTATTTCAATATGGCGGAAAGAGAGAGGTTGGCCACCGACATTCGTGCCTCTATTGATTCCAAAGTCATTTCTGACCGAATCCAAAAAAAGTTCAACTACTATATTAAAATCCCTGTTGGTTTTGAATTGGCCACAACTGATGATGACTTTATGTGGTCGCGCTATTTGCCTGCTAGAGGACCTAGCAAAAATATTTTCGTCTATTTTAAAGACTATAAATCTCAGGATGAATTCACCCATGAAAACGTTATAAAACTTCGGAATGAGGTCGGTAAAAAATACATCTATGGTGACCCTGACAACAAAGAGTCATTCATGATTACGGAAACGGAATTCATGAGGCCTGTCTTCAGAGACATCACTTTCGATGGAAAATATACCGTGGAGATGCGTGGAGCATGGAAAACCAATAACTACTCTGTTGGTGGCACTTTTGTCAGTTACACTTTTGTAGATGAAAAAACGAACAGACTATATTACATCGAAGGCTTTATTATTCACCCGAACGAAGAGCATCGTGAGCTAATTCGCCAAATGGAATCAATACTAACTACATTCAGAGCAGTAGATAATCCATCTTAAATCGGCTATTTTAGGTTTACCGACATTGATTTTTGTTGAATATTCTTAAATTTAAGCGAAGGCAAGTTCAACTTGCCTTTTTTTATACTCAAGTACAATCAGAATCTATGTTTGCATATATAAAAGGTAAGCTTGCCTATAAGGACCCAACATTTGTAATCATTGATATTCAAGGAGTTGGCTACGAGATTAAAATATCACTTAACACCTACTCCCAAATCAAGGACCAAGAGCAATGCCAGCTCTTCACCTACTTCCATGTAAAAGAAGATATTCAAGTACTTTATGGTTTTGCCGATCAGGCAGAGAAAAAACTATTCACGCTATTAATTTCTATATCAGGCATTGGTCCATCTATAGGCCTCATGTTTCTATCATCATTAAGCCCATCTGAAATTGTAAATGCCATTGCCACTGAAAATGTAGCCACTATTCAGAGTGTAAAAGGTGTAGGTGCAAAAACCGCTCAACGGGTCATTTTAGAACTAAAAGACAAGGTTGGAAAAGAGTCAACTGATCTGGGTGGAGGAAATATTACCTCTTCCTCAATTAATACTATAAGAAACGAAGCTTTAGCTGCGTTAGTAACTCTAGGCATCAACAAGGTGGCTGCACAAAAAGGTATTGACAAAATTTTGAAAAATTCTGAAGGGCAAATTTCACTTGAAGAATTGATCAAATTGGCACTGAAAGCTGCCTGATTTTTAGGAAGACTTGATCAATCAAACCATCAAAATATTACTCCTGATTATTATAGGACTCACCTTTTTAGGTGGGGCTAACCAAACCTATGCCCATGAACAGCAAACTCAGGACACCACCAGAACCACTTCTGATACCACACAGTATCAAAAAACATCTTATCCGAATTTTGGATTGAGGTACCGAGTGGGTGACCCACTCACCAACCGGAGATTAAAATCACCATTGCTTTTCAACAACCTAAACTTCTTTAACAAGGAATATAAATTAGATACCAGTAAATCCTTAGTGTACAGCGAGAAATTTGGGAGTCAGTTTTTAGGCCCTCCTACCCTCATCCCATTTAATGTAGCACTACAACAAAGGGAAGAAGAAGGAACAAGAGAGTTCTTGGCCGAAAAAGCAAAAGCACAAGACGGAGAGAGCGCAGTGAGTAACCGAGGGCAACTCATCCCTCCTATTGCTTTAAGCCCATTTTTTGATCGGCTATTTGGTGGAGATGAAATCAATATTCAAACCAGTGGCTTTGTCCAACTAGATTTTGGGGGCCAATTCCAAAGAGTAGACAACCCAGCGATCCCCATCAGACAACAGCGAACGGGCGGGTTCGAATTTGACCAAAACATTGAAATGAGCCTGCAAGGCACCATCGGATCCAAACTTAAAATTGGAGCCAACTTTGACAACAGCAACTCCTTCGATTTTGAGAACCAGCTTAAAGTAGAGTTCGGAGGATTAGAGTCTGACATTATCAAAACCATTGAACTGGGTGATGTAAGCTTACCAGTAGCCAACAGCCTGATCAGTGGTGCACAAAACCTTTTTGGTTTTAAAACCCAATTGCAATTCGGACGCTTATATGTTACGGCTTTAGCCGCTACCCAACGTGGCCAATCACAATCCATCGAAATTGAAGGGGGAATTCAGAGAAATGACTTTGAAATTAGGGCTTCAGACTATGATGAAAATAGACACTTCTTCTTAGGTCAGTTCTTTAGAGATAATTATGAAAACTGGCTACGAAGTATCCCTTCAGTCATCTCTGGTTTACAAGTCACAAGGGTTGAAGTTTATGTCCTCAACAGAACCAACAATACACAGACACTTAGAAATTTTGCGGCTTTCATGGATTTGGGGGAAGGCGACAGAATCTATAGAGAGAACAATGCATTTGTTGGAAATGGCGACCCCAACTCTCCTACAACTAATGCTGCCAACAGTCTTTATCAAAACCTGATAGCCGACCCTCGTTTGCGTCAAGCCGACCAACTGAGCTCTGTATTGGAAAATGAAAAAGGCTTGGAAAAAGCCCTCGATTTTGAAAGAGTAACAGGCGCTAGAAAACTTGATCCTTCGGAATATTATTTCAACAGCCAGCTTGGATTTATTTCACTCAGCAGGCAATTACAAAGTGATGAAGTATTGGCTGTTTCTTATGAGTACAATTATCAAGGAAGAAGGTTTAAAGTAGGTGAACTAACGGAAGACTATCAAAACAGACCTGAAAATCAGGCCATCTTCTTGAAGCTACTTCGCCCAAGTAAAATCAATACCCGAGTACCTACTTGGGATTTGATGATGAAGAATATTTATAACCTCAATGCTTCAAATATCAGCAAAGAAGCGTTTCAACTCAGGGTAATTTACCGTGATGACAAAACAGGA
Organism: uncultured Roseivirga sp.; assembly: GCA_963977345.1. Taxonomy (GTDB): domain Bacteria; phylum Bacteroidota; class Bacteroidia; order Cytophagales; family Cyclobacteriaceae; genus Roseivirga. Next base: position 2,054 of record CAXBPM010000049.1, on the reverse strand, counting down.
ATCGATAACCCTAGCCTTCACGAAGGAGCCAATACGAAAGATATTCCACTCATCAGGATCTTTGGGTTGGACAAGCTTAACCAAAGCGGGGACCCACAGCCAGATGCCAATTTTGATTTTGTCGAAGACATTACCATCAACACTGAACGGGGTTACATGTTATTTCCAGTGCTCGAACCCTTTGGGCGAACGCTGGAGAATAAATTCGCTGCTGGAGAACAGTTTTTAGTAGATAAATATGTCTATGACACGCTTTATCGCACTACAAAATCAGATGCTGAATTGGTTTCTCGACTCAATAAGTTTTATATCAAAGGAAGTCTACAATCGGGATCCTCAAACGAAATTAACCTCAATGCTTTCCAAATAGCGCCTGGTAGTGTGCAGGTATCCGCTGGAAACACTCCACTCCAAGAGGGTTCGGACTTTACAGTGGATTACTCACTGGGGAAAGTGAATATCATTAACCCTTCCATTCTAAACTCAGGAAAGAAAATCAGGGTGAATTATGAAAAAGCCGACCTGTTTAATTTTCAGTCACGCACATTGGTAGGAACACGTTTGGACTATGTACTCAACCCGAAAACCAACTTTGGTTTTACCTTCCTTAACCTGAATGAGCGCCCACAACTGACAAGAGTGGGCATTGGTAATGAACCCGTGAACAACACCGTTTGGGGGCTCGATGTTAATTATAGCGATGAATCTCGTTTTCTTACCAAAATGGTGGATGCCCTACCTTTCATTGACACTAAAGCTCCTTCTACCATTACTTTTAGTGGCGAAATGGCACAGCTTATCCCAGGCACCTCTAATAAGGTGGATGGAGTGGGTACTTCTTATATTGACGATTTTGAATCTACGGTAACACCATTCAGTTTGAATAACCCGACAAGTTGGAAATTCGGAGCCACTCCTAAAACAGATGACAACAGGTTCGATAAAAGCAATGAAACAGCCGATCGACTTGGAGCCAACTATAAAAGGGCGAAAGTGGCTTGGTACACCATTGACAATGTGATCTACAGAAATACGGGAAGGTCGAGGCCGCAGAACATTACCGCAATAGACTTAGAGAATCACTATGTGCGTTCGGTCGGTCAGAATGAAGTAATTAAGAGAGATGCCCAACAGATTATTGTGAATGAGCCTTCTTTCGATTTGGCCTACTACCCATCAGAAAGAGGTATTTACAACTATAACCCAAACTTAACCTCAGAAGGTTTTCTACCCAACCCGAAGTCGAATTTTGGTGCTATTACCCGTGCCATTTCTAATGAGGTAGACTTTGATAAAACCAACATTGAATACATCGAATTCTGGATGATGGACCCTTTTATCAATTCAACCAACGGCACTCCAGGTAACCCAAGAGGATTTATTGACGATGGCATCAATGCTCCGAAAGCAAATACAACGGGTGGTAAGTTCATCCTGAACCTCGGTAGTATTTCTGAGGATTTAATGAAAGATGAGCGACATGCTTTTGAGCAAGGGCTTCCTGCCAATGGAGATCCAAGCATTGAAAACGTAGTAGAAAATGAATGGGGCCGTGTGACACGCCAGCCTTACTTAAACCCAGCCTTTGATAATTCAGGGGACGCTAGGGCCAATCAAGATGTAGGCTTAGATGGATTAAAATCTTCAGATGAACTTACCTTTTTCGCCAATTACCTGAGTTCGCTTAATGTGAATGGGGCCGCCAAGCAGCAAATTGAAGCCGATCCTTCGGGCGATAACTTTCAATACTACTTGGGAGACGATTTGGACGTAAAAGACGCCAAAGTACTAGAGCGATATAAAAACTTCAACGGACTGGAAGGTAATAGCCCTGTAAACAACGGAAGCCAACTTTACACCCCATCATCTACTAATTTACCCGACAACGAGGATTTGAATAGAGACAATACGCTAAACGACCTCGAAGAATATTACCAGTATGAGTTGAACTTAAAACCAGGACAGCTAGAAGTAGGCAAAAACAATATCGTAGACCAAGTTTCCAATGCTGTTGGAGAAAATGGAGATGTTGTCAATTGGTACCTTTTCAGAAT
>CAXBPM010000048.1:0-14256 GCA_963977345.1 uncultured Roseivirga sp. | reverse complement strand
GCCAAGGCATAAAAAAAGCTTCACATTTCTGTGAAGCTTTTTGTTGGTCTACTAGGGCTCGAACCTAGACTCTTCTGTACCAAAAACAGACGTGTTGCCAGTTACACCATAGACCAGCTTTATTTCCGAGTACAAAAGTAGTATTTGCTTTCTATTTTGGAAACGAATTGACGAAAAAATTTACGTCTTTTTTATCTTTCTATTTTCCAGAAAGCAATACCTCCTGCTTGTTTGCCAAGGTATGCGGTGTCTATCAGGCGGTTAGTCGTTAAATCAATCACATCAACCATGCCTGGGTCATCTTGAATTCCTTCTACAGAAACGAAGGCAAACTTGCTATCTGATGAAATAGCCACCCCATGCGTTACTTTTTGACTGTTGTCTAGCCGGGCCAATTCTTTTCCTGACTCTAAATCCCAAACTCCGGTTTTAGCAGCGGTCTTATAAGATACCACCATTCGCTTTCCATCAGGAGAAACATCAATGTTATATGGCCCCTTATCCGTAATGAATTTACGTGTGGTCTTCCAAGTGTCGGTACTAATTTCCAACACTTCAGCAGCACCATTTCCAGCCACATAAATCAAGTTTTTGGTAGGGTGAGTGCTTACCCATGTAGGCTTGAAAGCAGAATGCTTCATTGCTGGCATACCACCCATGTCCATTTTAGAATGATCCATGCCTTCCATTGGCTTCTTTTCTTCAGCCATTTTGGATGCACCCATGTCCATTTTTGAGTGGTCCATCATACTGTGATCTTCAGGAGCCATTTTAGAAGCTTCGTCTAGGTCAAGTATTTTCGTGATTTTCAAACTGATGGCATCAATCTCAAACAACTCACCCGACATCATGGCGACAGAATATTGTTTCAACCCATTTGCAGAAAGCCTAGAGCCATGAGGCATTGTGCCTGTGGTAATTTGAGTCAACTCAGTCATGCTCTCTACATCTACTACCGAAACAGTGCTAGGCACCATGTCGCCATGTAGGTTGAAGTTAACGCAATAGAGTAGGCCCGTTGCGGCAGATACTTGCATAGAGGCAGGGAATAAGCCCAAAGGAACTGAACCTACTACTTTGTCTGTGCCAGTTTCATACTTATAGAGCGTACCATACGGATTTCCATGCGCAAGGCTGAGGTACCAATATTTTCCATCAGGACCTACTGTAATTCCATGAGGGCCTTCATTTTCTACTGGCCATATGCCTACTGGGATATTTTTAATGGTCTCGGCTTTTTTACCATCGAATTTTATCAAAGCCACTTCATCTTCAGATTCAGCTGCTACATATACATAGTAGTTTTGCGCCTGTAGTGCAGTGATAGCCATTAGTGAAAAAACAATTATTAATGTTTTTCTCATCTTTAATTCATGTTTAAGATGTGTTGTTGGTCAATCAAAACAAACGTGGTATAAAGAATTATACCACGTTTGCTCGGATGTTTATTTTACTTGAATAGGAGTGTTTTTAGGCTTTTCTGGCTCTAATTTGGCCGACCATAATCCACTGTTAAAATCTGAAAAGAAGACATGGCCTTTGTGCAGTTGTGCACCCCAAGTAAACGGAGCATTGGGGGTATAACCATTTGGGTCGTTTGGTAAGATCCAAGCAATTTCACGACCTTGTTTTCTTAAGTCTCCCATCAGTTCACCGCTAAGGTCAACCACTCTTACACCACCATTATAGAATGCTACGTAAAGTGTTTCACCTTCAATCCAATAGTTGTGAGATCCAGCATAAGGCACTTCGAATCTTGCTACTTCCTGTGGGTTTTCTAAATCAGTAAAGTCCACCACATGTAGGTAGCCAGCGGCCATGTTTACTCCACCTTTTTCGGTATTTAACCCGTAAGGGAAAATTTCATCTCCACCAATCACATAGAACTTGCCAGTTGAAGGGCTACGGAAAGGGAATGACGCGTGGTTGGCCTTGTTAGGGTAAGCGTAGCTCGCGAATTGTTTTGGGTTTTCAGGTGAACCACCAGCAATGCCGTTTCCAACATCTACCAATTGAATACCATCTCCCCAGTTGGAAGAATAAGCGATACCATCTTCTACCCAAACATCATGAATAGAATGACCAGGAGTGTCTAATTCGAATTTAGAAACCGCACGTGGGTTTTTAGGGTCTTTAATATCGATGATGTAATATTTCTGACCTCCGCTGAGTGCGTATAAATAGTCCCCAGAAAGGAATACGTTGTGTACCCCACCAGTCATGTTTTCGTCAAATCTTGAAATGATTTCTACATCTCTTGGGTTGGATACATCAATAATTACCAATCCATTTTTACGATCAGAAGCTCCTTCACGGCTGATGACGCAAATCTTACCGTCTTCAGAGATTTTTACATCATTTACAGTTCTGGCATCTACCTGAACCGAATCAATTTTGATCATACTTCCTGGATCAGTAACGTCCCAGAAATAGGCTGTACCATCGGCACCCCAAGTTCCAGTAACAGCGTAGTCTCTTCCGTCAATTCCTTCCCACACCCAAAAATCAGAAGTGTGCTTGTCATTCACAGAACCTTGGCCTACCATTTCAATTTTTCTGGTCACTTCTCTTGCTGTGATCTTAAGCGTTTTTGATGCTGAAGCCACTCCGCAAGACGCGGTGATTGTATATTTTCCAGCTTCGTCTGCTACAAAACGTCCATCATTTTTGATTAAACCAGAGGCACTTTGTGAAGTGTTATCAGATACCCCACTGAAAGAGTAGAAAATAGGAGCGTCTTCAATAATTTTTCCATTCTTATCTAAAGCTTTTGCTTTGAAATGGAATACATCACCAGTTCTTGCAGAGGTCATTTCGGCCTCTAATTGAACTTTAACAATAGGGTTGGCTACCACATTTACTGTAATAGTATTGGTGATGTTTTCAGCTTTCACTGTGATGGTTGCTTTACCAGGAATCATGGTATTGACCATTCCGTAATCATCTACTTCAGCAATATTGCCATACATAGAGGTGAACTTCACGTCAACATTGTCTCTAGTCGCACCAGACTTGTCAATCACATTGTACTTAAGGGCAATAGATGTTCCAGCATAGATTTTCTGAGGGATATCATCAATTTTAATTGATGCAATTGCTGGGTAGTTTACCTTGATTTGGAAGGTTTTTCTGACGCCATCAGCTACTGCAACGATATCGTAAGTACCCGGCTGAATGGCGTGCGCCATCATAGTAGAGTCAATCGTTAGACTTCTTCTTGCTCGTGAAAGTAAGTTGATAGGGTCTTTAAGCTTTTTGCCATTTTCCATGACATAAGCATTGATTTGTTTCTTTTGTCCAACCTCCATGGTGATGTTGGCTGGTTCAATTACGATTTCCTTCTGTGCGAAAAGAGCAACAGGGAAGAGTAATGCCAGTATGTAAAGGGCTTTCTTTAATTTCTTCATAATGAGTTGATGTGGTTGATTAATCTATCAATTTAGTCATAAAGGAAAAGCACTACAATTGTTTTTAGTGATATAGTTGAATTTTTATATTGATTGACACCTGAGGACTTGGTTTCAAGCGGTTGGTTTTGGCTTGAATGCCAAATAATCTGCTATTCAAGGATAGGAGGTGAGTAATTCACCAATAGCCATATCGGACTGCACACAAAGTTCTGTTGTGCGAAAACTCACAGATATTACGTGTGTGGTTGAAGTACTAGAAGTTGAAGCGAATACTTACTTAAATTTTCTTTAAGTGTTTAATGCTTGTGACTAGGCTTTCAACCGAGCTAGTGGCCCAATTACCGTCTTGTTCTACGAAGAAGTATTCAAGGCCAGCATCGTTATCGTAAGCAAAGAGCTGCTTCCAATCTATTCTTCCAGCACCCACTTCTTTCATAGCGCGATCATCATCCATGCTCATGTCTTTGACGTGCCAAAGGGGGAATCTCCCCATGTCTTTTTGAATAATCTTAATTGGGTTTTGATCTGCATACCGAACCCAATAGATGTCAAGCTCCATTTTAACGAGGTCAGCATCCGTTTCATTCAAAAGAATGTCATACGGCACCTGACCATCAATTTCTTTAAACTCAAAATCATGATTGTGATAAGCGAATTTAAGTCCTGATTTTTTGCAGATTTCGGCTGACTTATTGAATAGCTCCGAAACTTGTTTGTATTGGTCAAGGGTTTGTCTTTCAGGGCCCCCAAGGTAAGCACAAACTAAATATTCAGCGCCTAGTTCAGCAGCATCATCTACAGCCCGTTGCCAGTCGTTTACCATGGTGCCCGATACATTAGGAGTTTGGGCGCCAGTGCCTACGTGAATGCTTTTTAGCTTGATTTTAGAATCGTCAATAATGGTTTTGGCTTCTTTAACCGGCATTCCTAAAAGCTTGCCATCTGCAAAATCAAAAAACTCAGCATAATCATAGCCAGCCTTTCTGAGGGTTTTTAAGGTGCCCGCCATGTCCTTTTTAATCACATCACGAACGGTGTATACTTGAAAACCGAAGTCTTTAATCTTGCCTTCAAAAAATGGTTGGCTAAAAAGTGAACCTGTGGCCAATAAACCTGCAGAGGTGAGTGCTGATTTTTGCAAAAAGTCTCTTCGTTTCATAGTTCTTCTGTTTGAGCTTATTAAGCTACTAAAATATACTCAGGTGACAAATTGTGGAGTTTGATAAACTTCGAAGATTGAGTTGATTCAACCCTATTGTAAACAGAAAAAGCCTGCTTTTGGGCAGGCTTGATATTCTATATTACTTAGGCACTAAATTACTTTAGGGCTGCTAGCGCTTTTTCGTAATTAGGTTCGTCTACAATTTCTGGTACTTGCTCAGTATAAACTACCTTCCCATTTTCGTCTAAAACAATAACTGCTCTTGAATGCAAATTCAATAATGGAGGGTCGATGATTTCTAAACCATAGTCTCTACCAAACTGGCCAGTAGCATAATCTGATGCGTTGATTACGTTTTCAATGCCTTCTGCACCACAAAATCTTGCTTGGGCAAATGGAAGGTCACGCGAGATGCAAACCACCTTAGTGTTCTCTAAGCCTGAAGCCTGCTCATTGAACTTTCTTACAGAGGTAGCGCATGTACCTGTGTCAATACTAGGGAAGATATTAAGTACTACTTTCGATCCTTTTAAATCGGAAAGGGTAAGTTTTGAAAGATCAGTTTTAGTCAGAGCGAAATCTTTCGCTTGATCACCCACTTTTGGGAGACTGCCTGATGTTTGAATTGAATTGCCTTTTAGTGTAACGGTGCTCATAGTTTTGTCATTTTTTAATTAGAACAAGTCTCTACTTTAATTGTTCCTTGAGTTCATGTAATCTTTGGCTTTTTCTAAATCTTCTGGTGAATCAATGGAAATTCCCACATGATCTATTTCCACCATCTTAATTTTTCTGCCTGTTTCAAGGTAACGAATACATTCAATTTTTTCGGCATTTTCCAATGGAGTCATTGGCGTACTTTTGAAAGCCAAAAGAGCTGCCTTTCGAAAAGCATAAATCCCTATGTGTTTATAATAAGGAATATCGATTTCTTGATTTCTAGGATAGGGGATAGGGGAGCGAGAAAAATAGATTGCAAAATTATCTTGGTCCGTAATCACCTTTACATGATTTGGGTTCTCAATATTTTCTTTTCCCTTTAAGCGCACCATCGGAGAAGCCAAGTCGATTTGTTTATGGCTATCCTTTTCAAAAACTTCCAAGAGTTTATTGAGTGTATCTGTTTGGGTGAAGGGCTCGTCTCCTTGCACATTGACAATAATATCTGCGTCAAGGGTTTCGGCCGCTTCAGCAATTCTATCGCTTCCGCTTTCATGGCTTTCAATGCTCATAATGACTTTACCACCATGGGCGGTAATCTCATTACGAATGATGGTGCTATCAGTCACTACGAAAACTTCATCAAACAAACCTGTATTTAAAGTAGCAGTATAGGTAGTCCGAATTACGGACTGCCCATGAAGATCAGCCATAAGCTTTCCTGGAAATCTTGAGGCTTCGTATCGGGCCGGAATCATAGCAACTACTTTCATAAGGAGGTTTTTTTCAAAAATAGATTAAAAAGTGGAATCATGGGGCTAGTGTTTTTATTGTTATTGATCCCATTTTGGGAATATGGATAAGTGATTGGGAGTATATTCTTCTGTTTGGGAGAGTTGAGATTTTTAAATCGCTGAAAATGAGTGGTTTAAATGATTGTCTCTTTTTGGCAGGTGGCTTGCAATAGTATGTTTAAAGATTTATAAATAAAGATCTTGTTGGATTGTGAAGTTGATGGTTATTTATCTATTTGGTTGAGGTGTGGCCCGAAGAATACGTCTTCGGGCCACTATTTTTTTAAGATATTTAGTATTATAAAAGCATAAAAAAAGGAGTGATCTACATCACTCCTTTTTCATTTCTTAATGAGGCTCTTGATTATTGAACCAGAATACCTCTTTGCGCTAGTACATCTACATCTGGTATATCTACCCCATAGGCCGTTCTCATCGCACTTAAAATTAAGTTAGCGATAATCGCATGTCCACGTGGGTTAGGATGAATACCGTCCGTTGAGAATACTCCATTAGGGCCAAAGTCTGGCGCCAGATTGGTTCCATTCACTTTTATACCCAATACACCATCAGCTTCGGCTTTTACTGCCGCAATTGAAGCTTGAGTTCCTAATCCCAAAGCTAATTGAGTTACAAGTGCATCATTAAGACCAAACAGATCAGCAAATTTAGGTTGAACGTCTACAATTGTAATTACTGTGCCGCCTGGCCCTGAGTTGATTAAATCAACCACGCCTTTAATAGTTTGGTTAAAGGTTGCTCTTGCAGTAACAGTTTTTACTACTTCGTTGGCAGATAAAACATATTTATCAGCTATCGGAATGGCCACACCAATTGGTGCTGCTCCAGTACCCAAGACTGTTGCTGCTGTTAAAACCGGTAGATCACTAGAAGTAGCAGGTCTAGATTGTCTGTAGGGCTCTAAGCCAGCTCTTTGCGCAGCCGTAATGGCTTGTGCTCCGAGTAGGGCATCGAATTTAGGCCCTAAGTCTTCTAAATCTTTATCATGCATTAATATGGCATTATTAGGGCCAGCTTGATAGGTTACCTTTCTTTTGGCGGCTTCTGCGGTAGTTATTAACCGAAAACTAGCCAACCCGTCTAGGGCAGCGTTTAACCCAGCGAAAGCTGAATTAAGTGCAGTGGCATTTGCAGCATCCAAAGGAACTGCATTCCATTTTACAGCTCTAAAATAAGGAAGCAATACCAAAGGAGGTAAAGTGACCACTATACCTTTTGCGCCAGTACCAGCCAATTGACTTAGTGAACTCGCCAAAGCATTTTGGAAATTACCTTGTGAGGTAATTGCGGCATCATTAACACCACCACCAATAGCATAACCAAGGGCATCGTTATTTCCCAACCAATAGGTATAGAAAGTAGGAGAGGCTGCTAAAGCATCAGACAATACAGTAGAAGTACCTGGGCTGCTCGCAAAACGAGCATATAATGGATTAGAACCAGCAAGTGCAGGGTCATTAATATCCACTATTCTCATTCCTGGTACCCCGAAATTGTTTAATTGAGCTTTGTTGCCAGAATAAGCCGTTGGCACTTCACCCGATAAAGGTCTAGGACCTGGAATACTAAGGTCTAATACAAATCTTCCTAAAATGGAATTATTGGGGCCTATTCCTGAATAACCATTTACTGAGTTAATATCAGGTTGGTTAAAAGCAGTGCCTCCAACTCCTGAAATTTGGAACTGAGTTCCTAAGAAGTTTGCATATGAATGCGCTTGACCATTGGTGTAGAGCGCACCATCCATATAACCTGCGGTTATAGAATTACCAATACTCACATATTTGGTAAGATTAACCGTGCCATTTGTACCCGTAGGGGTGGTGGCGGCAGGTAAAGGATTATCAGCTTTTCTTTGGTCAACTAAAGTCTCTTCCTCATCGCATGAGGTCAATAGTACTCCTGATGCCAATAAAGCGAATAAGTATATTTTTAAGTTTTTCATTGTCATGTCGATTTAATTGAAGAATTCATCAAACGTGATTTGGAAATAGTAGATTCCTCCAAGTGATGGGTTACCGAATGAAGTCGTGTATCTTTCATTCAGTAGGTTACTCGCACCAATTTTGAAAGTAGATTTCCAAGTTGGAACCTTATAGCTTACTTGAGCATCTAATGTTCCGAATTCAGGAATTACACCCGTTCCGAAAGAAGATTCCCAAAGGAACGCTTGCTGCCATCTGTAAGTAACATTGAATCCAAGTCTATCGGTAACTTTTCTGTTACTGAACTTGATATTGTACCTGTATTTTGGAGTGTTATAGCTTGCTGCAAAACCTTGTGCAATCAAATCATCTTGAGATGTTAACTCATTGTAGGCAACATTACCTCCAATTTCATATCCATTTCCAATTTGATAATCCAATTGGAAAGCCCATCCTTGAGATTTCACTTTTCCATCAGCATTAACATCAAAACCATAACGTTGGGTTCTAACACTACCGTCAACAATCTGTTGTCTTTGGCCTGGAGTTCCTGCATCTGGGTTTGGCTGTCTTAAGCCATTAGGTATGGCTTGAGTAAAGTCGATTTCAGCGATAAAGTCTGTGTAAGTACTATTATAGTAGTATGCATCTACTAGTAATCTACCATCCATGAACAACCCTTTATAGCCTATTTCAAAAGTGTTTACTTTTTCAGTTTTGAATTCATCGCTCACACGGTCTTCAATTACTAACAAAGCTTCATTGCCAGCAGCTCTCGCAGCGGCCACACTTCCTGTAGTATAAACAGTGTTAGTTTTAAAGTTGTAACGATCTACGAGTAAATCGTTGCTACCCACAAGTCTTCTTGTTACTACATCCAAATCGATGAACTGATCTTGTGTAGTAGGGATTCTAAAACCTCTTTGGAATGAACCACGGAGATTATGATTATCAGCAATAGTACCTACAGCTGAAAATCTAGGGGAAAATTGGCCCTTGAAGTACTCATTCTTGTCATAACGAACAGAACCTTGGAATGTAAGGTTGTCGTTGGCTACACTTTTAGAGGCTTGTAAGAAAGCACCGTATTCGTTAAGGCCAACTTCAGAACCATCATTCTCCAATGCGAAAAGTGTTCCTTCTGAGTAAAGCGCATACTTTCTGTAATTCGCTCCAACGATAACATCAGCAAAATCAATTCTTTCGCTCAAGTTCCAGCTTCCTTCCATGTGATATAAATCTGTCTTATCAAGGAAAAGGGCTCCACCTTGAGAAATAGGCTTGGCTCTATTGCTCTCTACAAGGGCTTCGAATGCTGCTGAACCTGGTTGTGGTTGTGCTGCATCAGCAGATACTCTTGCTGAAGCATGTGCTTGCTCAATACTTGCTCCCGCCAATCTCGCACCAGCAAATGCTGATAAGTACGGAGAAAGGTAAGTTTGTTGGTTGATCAATGAAGCTAAAGTATTAGCCGCATAAGTGTCTCCAGAATTTTCTTGAGTAGTATAGGCTCTTAAGTAGAACTCAGATCCTTTTAATTCTAATTTGGCAGTTGTGATACTGAAGTTGTCAAGGACGAAACGGTCGTTTGCAGTATATACTGTACTACCAGAACCGTAATTGAACTGTCCAAGTAGCTCTAGGTTATCATTTAACCTGTAGTGCAGTGCTCCACCTATTTTTACACTTTCTGTTGTGTTATCTACAAATGACGCCTCACTAAAACCAGTAGGCGTGAAGTAACCAGATTGATCGTCAGGGAATAAAGATCTAATAGCAGCAACTGAAGTGTTTCCGCCAGCAATGGCACCATCAGCAATTCTTCCTACAGTAATTCCAAAATCACCATAAGTGTTTACGCCATCGTAAAAACGATTTCCATTTCTAGCAGTAGCGCCTCTTTCGACAACACCACCTGTAGCTAGACCTTGATCTCTAGTGTCAACGCCAATAAAATCATTTGCACTTAGGTAGGAGGCCGTTACTTTAAAGGCCAACTTATTGTCGAACGCCTTGGCATAACGGAATCCATAATCTTGATAAAGAGATACGTTATCATCTATTTCATCCACATGATTTACTCCTGTTTTAGCGTAAACGCTTAATCCTTGGTATTCGAAAGGGTTTTTAGAAGTAAGTAAAAGGATACCGTTAATTGCATTTGGTCCGTATAGTGCAGAAGATGCACCTGGTTGTAGTTCGGCAGACTCTAAATCCAAGTCGTTGATACCTACAATGTTTCCAACCGCAAAGTTGAGGCCTGGAGCTTGATTGTCAATGCCGTCAATGAGCTGTACAAATCGAGTGTTACCATTTGCTCCAAAACCACGCGTGTTAATGGATTTAAATGTGATACTCTGAGTACTCATGTCAACACCTTTCAACGTTGCCAATCCCTCATAAAATGAAGCTGCAGCTGTGTTTCTAATGTCTAAGATGTCTAGTTTTTCAATTGAAACGGGAGATCGTAAGATGCTTTCTTCTACCCTAGAGGCAGAAACAACTACATCTTGTCCGAATAAGACTTGCTCTTCCATCTTAATTTCGAGCCCAGTAACATTGGCTTCGGTAATGGATATCTCTTGGGGAGTATAACCTACATATGAAAAAACAAGTGTTAAAGGGGCTGATTGATTTACCGTAAGACTAAAGTCTCCTTTGGCATTTGTAATCGTTCCTATTACCTTATCCTTTACCCTAATGTTTACACCGGGTAGACTTTCACCGTTAGTGGCATCCACCACCCGGCCCGAGATTGATACTTGTGATTGACCATAAAGTGCAGCGGACTGCAGGATCAAAAATACAAGTGCCAGTCCCTTCAAAATTCTCTTCATCTTCATCATCTTCATCTGAGTTTGGAAACAAATTAAGTTTGGCTTGTTAATATAAATACGGTGCGAAAGGCATCGTCTATCTCAAAAATACAATGTTTTGTAAGTTTAAAAAGGGTTTACAGGAAAAAATATTCGTCATGCATACTAAATTCAGTAACCCAACGCACCGATGATAGACTGTTTTAATTAATCTTGACTACCATTTTTGGTTTCTTCTTCAAGGTGCTTTACAAGTTTATCGCAAAGTCTGTTCATGGCAGTCGACATGAATTCATCACCTGTTGAGTTAAGAATACTTTGTGCTAAACCACCTAGGCAGTCAACATAAAACCTTTTCATCTCATCTGTGGGCATTTCCTTGTTCCAGAGGTCTATTCTTAAGGTATTTTGGGTTTTGTGGTCCCAGATATTGAGGCTTACCGACTTGGTTTCTTCCTCTCCGTCACCCTCTTTTTCTGTAGCGTCCCAATAAATTTTTTCAGGAATGTTCTCATCATCCAATACTACCCTGAGTTTAATTTCTGATTCCTTCATTTGTGTGTTTTTTTGTCAAAGATAAACCTTGACCGATTAGAATGAATTTAATTTTGATTTGAGGTATTTTAATTATGTGATTCTGTTTTACCCTTGATTACCTGACTCAGTCATTGAACTGGGTCATGGTTTGTGAAATACCGATACTACAGAAGGAGTAGATCATGTCAATGGCCTTGTCCATGGCAAACGGAAGTTCTTCGAATTCGTTTTTGCTGAATGGACTTAATACATAATTCACTTGACCTCCTTTTGAGAAATCGTCTCCAATACCAAATTTAAGCCGAGGATAGTTTTGACCTCCGCATAATTCTTCGATGTTCTTCAGTCCATTGTGTCCTGCGCTCGATCCTTTTGCTCTCATTCTGAGTTTGGCAAAAGGGATGGCTAAGTCATCGACTATTACTAAGATATTGTCAACGGGTATTTTTAATTCTTGCATCCAGAATTTGACTGCCTTGCCACTGAGGTTCATATAAGTGGTAGGCTTGATCATATGGATTGCTCTTCCCTTGTGTTTGAATTCAGTATGGTAAGCAAGACGATCGATTTCAAACGAAACTCCTTTCGTATCGGCCAGCCTGTCTAAAGTAAGAAAGCCGATATTGTGCCTTGTTAGTTCATACTCTGGCCCAATGTTTCCAAGTCCAACAATGAGGTATTTCATTTTAAAGCATTTTTAATTTGTATGTATTATCAATACGTACGCAAATAAAAAAATCCTGCCTTTAAAAGGCAGGATTTTCATGTTTTCAAATAAGAAATTCTTACTCAGCAGATTCAGTTGCTTCAGAAGCACCTTCTTCACCACTTTCTTCGCCTCCTTCTCCTTCTTCGTCAGTTAAACCAGTGCCTCTTAGTGCTCTTGGTATTGCTACAGAAGCGATGGTTACTAATGGGCTGTTTTGGATTTCAAAACCTTCAGTAGTTAAAGCGCCAACTTTCGTAGACTTACCAAGTTTCAATTTAGAAACATCTACTAAGATTGAATCTGGCATGTCCTTAGGAAGTGCCTTTACCACTAATTTTGGTCTTTTAATCACCAAAGTACCACCGTTCATTACACCAGGTGCTGTACCGTCCATTTTTACAGGGATTTCCATTTTGATGTACTTTCCTTTGAACAACTGCAAGAAGTCAACATGCAAAAGCATATCACTTACTGGGTGATATTGTGAATCTTGAGCAATGGCTTCGTAAATTTCGCCTTCAACATTCAAAGTGATAAAACATGGCTCCGGAGTATACAATACATCACGGAACTGAATTGCAGGTGCATAAAAATGCACTTGATCATCACCGCCATAAAGTACACATGGAATCTGACCTTCGAGTCTAAGCCTTTTTGACTCAGTCTTACCGAGATTTGCTCTTTTAAACCCTATAATCTCTACTTTTCTCATAATATATATTTGTTAAATAAATAGCTCGCTAATAGACCCATCGTGGGTAACACTCTTAATTGCTTTTGCAAAAAGCTCAGCAACAGTGAGTACCTTGATTTTGTCTGATTGTTGCTTTAAAGGAATGGTGTCTGTTACTACCAATTCTTCCAAAACAGAATTATTAATATTGTCATAGGCCTTGCCAGATAATACTGGGTGAGTACAGAATGCTCTTACTGAAAGGGCGCCTTCATCCAAAATGATTTTGGCTGCCTTACAAATTGTGCCTGCTGTATCTACAAGGTCATCTACTAATATCACGTTTTTGCCCTCTACGTTACCGATAATTCTCATTTCGGCTACTTCGTTGGCTTTTGTGCGGTGCTTATCGATTACCACCATTTCAGCGTTGAAATGCTGTGCAAAAGCACGTGTTCTTTTTACACCCCCAACATCTGGCGAAGCAAAAAGAAGGTTGTCTAAGTTCAGTTTTCTGATGTAAGGAACGAATACCGCTGCTCCATCTAAGTGATCTACCGGGATATCGAAGAAACCTTGGATTTGTCCTGCGTGTAAATCGCAAGTCATGATTCTATCTGCACCTGCAGCCGTAAGGATATTGGCCACCAATTTCGCTCCAATGGCCACTCTCGGTTTGTCTTTTCTGTCCTGACGGGCATAACCGAAATATGGAATTACAGCAATTGCTTTATAAGCACTTGCTCTTTTTGCTGCGTCAATCATCAAGCAAAGCTCAAATAGATTGTCAGAAGGAGGGATAGTAGATTGAATTAAAAATACTCTATTACCTCTTACTGACTCAGTATAATAAGGGGAGAATTCTCCATCACTGAATTTTTGTAACTCTACAGATCCCAATGATTTACCGTAGAATTCGGCAATCATCTTTCCAAGATAGGCTGATTCAGTTCCGGCAAATAGTTGGTTATCCATGATCTTAGGCTTTTGAGCTTTGAAAATTGAACCGCAAAAGTAAAAAGATTTATGTTAAAAACAGCGGTATGCCTTCAGATCATTTTTTATTTTTCACAAATTTACTGAATGTACTTATGAGTTGGGGCAAGCTGAGTGTAATTACTGTAACTATTTGTATTTCGGTGAATTAAGATCGAAATAATCTCCTCGCGTTTTATCCAAAGCTTCTGAAAGCAAAGCAAAGTTTTTTGGCGATGGCTTGAGATTGATGAATTTGCTTACAATGTTGCTCTGTTTGTAGATAATGAAAGTGTTTTCAACTGCTGGATTGATTTTATTCATATCGATTTCAGAAGCATGATCTGAAAATGAGGGGACAAAGGTGAGTGCTACTTTTTGCAGATTCAGGGCTTTGCCGATGCTCTCCAAGTGAGTGATCAGTTTGTCATTGCTTTGGCCTAGCTCATTAGCATAAACAAAATATGCCTTGAGGTATTTTTGCCTTTCGAAACTCTCTCTTTCTAAGTACACCAACCATTTCTTTACCTCTTCCCAGTCTGTGTGCTTCCCAACAAAATAAAGAATGCCTTGA
>CAXBPM010000047.1:0-14375 GCA_963977345.1 uncultured Roseivirga sp. | reverse complement strand
TAAATCAAGAATGGCCATCAGAATTAGGTTCAGACTAAAATAAGTTAAAGCCCAACTACATTGGGCTTTTTCAGATCTTCAATAACTAATAATTTAGTTTTAGTACTTCATAAACCAGAAAACTATGGAAACAAAAAAAACTCCTTCAGCTGACTTAAATAGAAAGTCCGCTCTGTTCTTATCCATCGGGCTACTCATTAGCCTCAGCCTTACCTTTATCGCATTTGAATGGAGGGTACACGAAAAAGGTGATTTAATGGACTTGGGCATGGCAATGGATGACTTTGACGATTTAATAGAGGTTCTGCCTACAGAACAGCCACCACCAAAGGCTCCACCACTTCAGCAACCGGAAATCGTTCCTATTCCAGACGATGAGGAAATCGATGAAACTATTGAAATCAACTTAGATGTAGACATTACAGAAGACACAGAAGTTGAAAATCTAGTTTTTGACGCTGAACCTGAAGCAGAAGTGGCTGATGAGATTTTTCTTTTTGTTGAAGAGAATGCCAAGTTCCCTGGTGGTTGGGGCGAATGGGGCAAATTTCTAAACAAGAACTTTCAATATCCACGTCAAGCAGTGAAAATGAGGATTGAAGGTACTGTGCATTTATCGTTTGTTGTCGATTCAAATGGTGTCATTTCCGACATAGTAGTAACCCGAGGTATTGGAGGAGGATGTGATGAAGAAGCCATCAGAGTGCTTAAATCTTCACCAAAATGGAGCCCAGGAAGACAAAGAGGAGTCGCAGTAAAGTCACGAATGGCTATTCAAATCAAGTTCGGTTTAAAGTAAATTCTAAACCCGTTGATTTACTTCGCTCTTATTTCAACCTCAATTAGTATAACCCTTAAACAATCAAAATCATGGAAACGAAAAAAAACACCCAAGTAGATATTGAAGGAAAAAGGCCTCTTTTCCTCTTCATTGGATTATGTATTAGTATGGGACTTAGCCTAGCTGCTTTTGAGTACAAGACCATTCCAGCAGCGCCTCCCATCTTAGAACCAGAAGGGCAAGCTACTTGGTTGTTTGAGGAGCCTCCTATAACAACCCAAGAGCCACCAAAGCCTATTCAGCAACCCGTGTTATTGGAGATACCAAATGAGGTAGAGCCAAACGAAATCATAGACTTTACGTTTGAAGTAGACCCCCATAATTTTGAAAGCATGGAGCTTGATGAAATTATCACTGAAAAACCCGAAAAAGCAGAAGACCCGTTTATCGTTTTAGAAAAACAAGCATCCTTTCCTGGAGGAGCCGAAGCGTGGGGTGAATTCTTGAATAAGAATTTCAAGTATCCGCGAAACGCTCAAAGAATGGGAATAGAAGGAAAGGTAGTGCTGACTTTCTATGTAGCCGCCAATGGAGAAATTTCTGACCTAAAAGTATTGAGAGGCATTAGTAAGGAATGTGATGAAGAAGCCATTCGTGTACTCAGCAAATCTCCACGCTGGAACCCAGGTCTACAAAGAGGAGTCCCAGTAAAATCGCCAAGACGTGTAACCATTAATTTCAAACTCAATTGACCCTTAACAACACAAAAGGCCTGCTTTCATGGCAGGCCTTTTATCTATAACTCATACAACTCTCTTATATCAAAGTTTAGATGATGTTTAAGAGCTGTTCCTTGATCTTTTCTAACTCATCCTTCATACATACCACAAAACGTTGCATAGGTGCGTAATTGGCTTTAGAACCAATGGTATTGATCTCTCTCCCAATTTCCTGAGAAATGAAGTTCAATTTTTTTCCTTGCGAATTAGCTTCCTTCAAAATCTCCAAGAAGTAATCAAGATGGGCGTTCAAACGAACAAACTCTTCACTCACATCCAGTTTCTCAATAAAATAGATCATCTCTTGCTCAAATCTGTTCACATCAAACTGATCAGAACCCACCAAATCCTTTTGGTGACTTTCTATTCGCTCCCTAATAGACACCAATCTTTCAGCTTCAACCGACTTGATGTCATTCAAGTAATTACCAATATTCTTGATATAAGATTCAAGCTCAGCTTGAAGTTTTGCTCCTTCTTGCTCTCTGAATTCGTTACAATGTGCAATGGCAGCAATTAAGTTCTCTTTTGTGAACCCCCATTGCTCAGCAATGAGCTCTTCATTAATACCAGAGCCTGACATTACTTCTGGGCTATGCAAAGCCAACCTAAAAAGATCTCTCTTTTCGGCACCCACTTCAGTAGCCAGTTGGTCATATTCACTATAGTAAGATTTGAACAATACATGGTTCACCTCTTGCTTTGAGGCTTCGGCATCATCTGAGCTCATTTCGATACTCACCGCCACTTTACCCCTAACCAATTCTGAATTCAGTATATTCCTGATTTCAAGTTCTTTGTCCTGCAAATGTCTTGGTAGACGAATTTGAGCGTCAAGAAACTTAGAATTGAGTGAGCGAATTTCAACTGAAACTTGCATAGCGCCTTTCTGCGCCTTGGATAGGCCGTAGCCCGTCATTGATTTAAGCATGGGAATTTGTTTTAAACAACCTGCGAAGTTAAACCTATTCGGTCAATCTCAAAAAGGAATCAGAAATCGTAGCCTATTGATATTTGGAGTTTGGGGTTTCCTACTTTAAAATCTTGGATTGGCCAAGCCAAATCCAGCCTTGAGAAAAAGCCAAAAAGCATGGTTCTCATTCCAACTCCAGTACTTTGTAACCAAGGATTACTAAAATCATTAATTACTCCAGAAAAGGGCGAGCCAGGAACTACAATCTCTTCGGTATTTACATCATTCCGAGCATTAAATGCTGAAATCTCATACCATGCGGAGCCAATATCATAGAAACCAAGGAACATAAGGTTCCTTATAAAGCTTGATTTTGTATCGGCAGTTGCTAGAAATTGATTTACGGGTAATCTAAGTTCTCCAGAAAAAGTTAACACAGTACTTCCTTGAAAGGTATTATAGGAATAACCTCTTAGGTTGGTGAACTGATTAAATAAAATATCGCTGTTATCATTCAGGGTTTGTAAAATAAAAGGGTCAGGCTCTGTTCCCTCCACGGCCTCACGTTTATTGAACGCCCAGTTGTCCACGCCACCTAGCAAGTAAGCTTTCGGTGCATCTCCTCCATAATGGCCAAAGAAGAACCTTCCAGCCAGATAAACGCCCTTGGTGATTCTCTGATAATGGCGAACATCCGCCTCAATTTTATTAAAACCCACTGCATTTTTATTCAGCTTTGAATGAGATTCAAATGTGAGCTTAGCTCTTGTTCCTTCATGTATGTTAATTCCGCCAGTCAAGCTGTTATCAAAAACAACACTTGCATTGAGGCCTAAATAATTTGCAGCCTTTTCCGCCTCTACTCCAACGGGGGCGTTTAGTAACAACAGATAGTCTAAATCAATATACTTGGTTTGTTCAAAAAATGGAGTGACTTCAAACCTGAGGTAAGGGCTATATGGCAAAGCAGCTCCAAGCTCAAACCTATTGAGGTTATATCGTTGCGACTGAGGAGTGGTATTATCCTTTAGATAAATCGATTTTCTATAGTATTTGGCTTTCAGATCAATGGCCTCTTTGAGGTACTCGTATTCCAAGAAAACATCGTAGCCACTATTAAAATTGTAAGGAATCAATGCTCCTCCATGAAACCTATGGTTTTCTAAATAATCATTCATTTGAATTTCCAGTAACTGGGAAAATGACCTCAGTTCATCAATTACAAATGATGTCACTACATTATTGGTTTGGAAACGCGATTCGTACACATTCGGACCCTCTATTGTATTCTTCAACCCTCTATTTTGATAAAGGCTCAAAAAAGACCTACCCGCCCCTTGGTCATCAGACACAGGCGTTTCAAACTTATAGTCTTTAGAATTCACTTTAGACTCATTTTTGAATACATAATTGTCAGTATCAATTGCCCCCGTTTTTAAAGAATCAATTGTGGGTTGTTTTAGCACTTCTGCGCTTTTTAAGGCCTTTGCAAGGCTATCAATATTTTCTGTACTCAAAAGTCTCTTCCTCCTTATTTCACTAAGGATACGAATACTTTCAAGTTCTCTTCTAGGCGTTACGGGTGTGAATACATGCTGAATATTGTTCAGGTCTTCTACATAAACCACATCCTTAGATTCGAGTGTGGAGATAAAAGCAATTCGATTATTAGTAGGGTCGATAGAGAATTCCTTAATTCCCAAGCTATAATTGCTCATTTGCTTACTGATCGAATCGTTGATCGTGTGCAGGTAAAGATTATTCACTCCCTGTTGATCGCTCAAATAATAAACCTCATTTAGGTCCTTAGCTACGGGGTTCGATTCGACAGAAAGGGAGTTCGTTAACTTACCATAAACGCTATCCACCAAGTCCAAATCATAACTAAACACATTAAACTGGTCGGAACTAACATCTTTCAAGGCAGCAGGCCCTTCTACATAAACACTATCACTAAGTCGGTTTGATGTAAACAATATCACATTGGATTCGGGCAAAAAGCTAATATCTCGGTCATCAAAGCTATCATTTGATATTCTTCTGATTGTACCTCTATTCACCAAAAACAAATAAGCATCACTCTTACCGTTGACCACTCCAGTTAAAGCGGCTAATCGACCACCTTGCTTAAATTCGAAGCTTTGAATTTGCCCCACAGTCGGAATAGCCAAAACCTGCTGCCCTTTCGCTCCAACCCTCTTAATCGTTACCGTATTCCTTCCTTCGGAATTGGCCACTATACCCAAAGTAAATTCATCCACCCAACTCAAAAGCGGGTAGTTATCATTTACCTCTTGCGTCAGGAGTTTCATTCCTCCTTTGTAAAGGACGATTTCATCCTTAGAAGCCATATTAATTACTCGAACTTCGTACTTCCCGTTATCAAACACTGCATAGGCCAGTAATGAGCCTTCAGCATTAAATTTCAAATGACTGATGACGGATGTCCTTGATCTATTACTAGAAACAATTTTTGACTCAGGAGGCCTTTTATAACTCTCCAAAATTCTAGAATTCATTTGAGCATAATAGGCTTTCCACTCCGCCATAAAGTCTCGATAAGGAACCCCTAATGTTTTGGAAATGCTGCTCTCTTCATCTTTAACAATTCTGGCTAGGTTCAGAATGTTTGAAATATCTCTTTTACCATAGGTCTGGGCAATGAAGTTCCAAATGGACTGACCTAATAGCAAGTTGACCTCTTTACTCAATTTTGAAAATTTGACTGGCTGAGCCTGAGAAACGTAATCTCTTGCCATGTCATCCGACTCTTTTGTCCAGCCATAGGCTACATAGGCAGATATACCATCGATAAACCAATTAGGGATTGGCGATGAAAATGAAGATTGAAACATCTCTGCTATATTTCCTCCAAACCACATTTCCTCCACCAACATTTTGGTGAAATTGAAGACCAACTCCTGTTTAAAGGAAGTGTAATCGCCTGAAAAAGCAACTTCAACCTGAGATTTAACAAAGTCGGTTTGACCGCCAATCGTAAAGTCATCTCCCTTTACACCAACATTACTCTGCTGTTTTTCAGCTACGGAGTTATATAAAAATATCCTTGTCTGAGAATAAGGGAAAAAACCAATCGTTTCGGTAACCCTGCTAAACTCAGACTCTAAATAGGCAATCGACTTTTTAGCCAAGTCTTCCCCACCTTCATAAAAATAAACTTCAAAATTATTCGACTTTAGATATTGCCAGTCGAAGTATTTGTATTGAATTCTGTTTTGCCCATACTCTTCACGATACACCTGCGCCTCAGAAGAAAAAGGAATCGACAAAAAGCCAATGGCGAAAAAGGCTAATATGAATGGGTAACGTACAGATTTAAGCATATATCTTCTTTTCAGAAAAGACTTTTAATATAACGAAAAAAATCGCTCAATATTGACCTCATCATCTATACTGCCAGCGCCTGTTAAAAGCTGCGTGAGCTGCATAGCGTAATAAGGAATGAGAGAAACCCCTTTTGTGCCAAACCCATTAAAAGAAATCAAACTTTTAAATTCAGGATGTTGACCAATTATTGGTTTTCTATCTTTTGTCGCGGGCCTGACGCCTGCCAACTGATACTCAATTTCATAAGGAAATTTGACCAGTTCATTCAATTTATGTACTAACACGTTTTTTGCCTCAATGGTTGGGTTTTCATCCAAATTTTGATGATCATAGGTAGAACCCACCTTGCAAATTCCGTTTCCTAAAGGAATAACAAAAACACCCCTGTTATGAATTACCCTTAAGTCTTCCTCCGTCTTAATCATCAGGAGTTCGCCTTTCACAGGCCTTAACGGAATCCATCCGAAATATTGTTGCTCAAGCGATTTATGACCATTACAGAAAATCACTGACTTGCATTTGATACCCTGATAACTGGCAAAACCCTCATCCAGCTTTAAATCTGCAGGATTGAAATACGTTTGTGTTAAACTCTTTTTCTCTTCCAGAAATATTCTTGAAGCATTCAAAAGTTTACCGGTATCCACAAAGCCAGATTGATTTAACAAAATCCCTCCAAAATCATCGTTGACTTGATTTCCGTAAGCCGAACTATTATGAACTGCCTTTACATACGAAGAATAATCAATGTCAGCGCTTTTGCCCATCCATTCATTTAGTTCTTCAGGAGAAATAAATGGCCGGTAAATAGGGATATCATTCACAAAACCCGCTTCTAACTGCTGTTGAAATCTAGGATAATAATCTGTCAGATAGCCAAATAGGTTATCTGCATTCCAAGTTTTGACCATCTTACGACCAGTCACTGGATTATAAAGTCCGCCTGCAATTTTTGATGAGTTAGAAAGCAACGGATCATCAAAAACCATTACACTACAACCCGCATTTATCAAGTGATTGGCCAAGATACTTCCAGCCAACCCCTGCCCCACCAGAATATAATCCACTAACATTGGCCGAATTTAAACCAACATTTTTTGAATAATGGCTATTATTAAATGAAATTTGAGCAAAACAGTATTTTATGATCAAGATCAAGCCATTCACCTTTAATCCCTTTATGGAAAACACCTATGTTTTGTTTGACGAAACGAAGGAAGCGGTAATCATAGACCCCGGTTGTTATGAGAAGGAAGAAGAGGCCGAATTGGTTAAATTTATTGAAAGCGAAGGTCTCAAGGTAAAATCACTCTTGAATACACACGGTCATATCGACCATGTTTTAGGCAATGATTTCGTGAAGAGAAAATTCAAAGTTGATCTCGTTATTGGTGAACATGATGAAGAAACGCTTCGGTCTGTAGGTGTCTATGCGGCCAATTATGGTTTCCAGAATTATACACCAGCTCAACCTGACAAATTCTTAAAGGAAGGAGATACTGTGAAATTTGGCAAAAGTGCATTAAAAGTCTACTTCACTCCAGGCCATGCCCCCGGCCATATTGTTTTTGTAAACGAAGAAGAAAACGTTTGTATTGGTGGCGATGTACTCTTCGAAGGGAGTATCGGAAGAACAGATTTACCCGGTGGAGATTTGGATACCCTTATTGACAGCATTCATTCTAAACTCTTTAAATTGGATGACGATATGGTGGTATACCCAGGGCATGGCGGCCCAACAACCATTGGAGATGAAAAAGCCAACAACCCATTTTGCGCTATTAAAAAGTAACCATTGGAACCAATCAAAAAAGCCATCCCAAACCTGTTTACCCTCGCTAATTTAAGCTGCGGAACAGTCGGTATTATCCTCTCTTTTCAGGGAGAAATTGAAACTGCATGTTATCTTATTTGGCTGGCTGCTGGCTTCGATTTCCTCGATGGTTTTTTAGCGAGAATCCTCAATGCGCAATCCGAAATCGGTAAACAGCTTGACTCATTGGCCGACCTTATTACCTTCGGTTTACTTCCTGCTATTCTATACTACCATATGCTTGTTGGCAAAATAGATTCGCCTCTCGAATATGCAGGTGTACTTATTGCAGTTTTCTCTGCCTTGCGCTTGGCCAAGTTTAATGTTGACGAAAATCAAACCACGAGTTTTACGGGCTTAACCACCACAGCAAACGGAATATTCACCAGCACACTTCCTTTAATCATTGTTGGCGACACCTTTATGAGTGGCTTTCTAGCCAACGAATGGGTGCTTTTCACTTGTGCCATTGTCTTTTCCTTACTCATGGTCGCCCCAGTTACTTTACTTTCTTTCAAATTTTCAAACTTTACCGTAAAAGACAACTGGCAGCGCTTTCTGCTTATTTTATTGAGCATTGTGCTCATTGTAATTTTCAAAACTGCCGCAGTACCCTTAATTATTGTTGTCTATCTTTTGCTTTCGCTGCTCACTCAGCCCGCACATAAGAAAATTGCTTAAATAACGTTGAGTCCCAAGAAATGGCCAGTCGATTACGATCAATACATATCTTGCTCATTGCCTTTTTTATTCAGGTATTTGTTGGGAACACGATTGCTCAAACCTCTAGCGTTTTAGCCACTGGCAAATGGGTGAAAATGAGCTTTGCGAAGGAGGGCGTTTACCACATTGATCAGAACACCCTAAGCCAAATGGGTTTTGATATTGGCTCGATCAACCCTCAGAACATTGCCATTTATGGGGCCAAAGGAGGAATGCTTCCTCAAGGCATTTCGATTCAAAGAGAAGGCTTGAAAGAAACCTCCATCTTCGTTTCCGGAGAAGCCGATGCCATTTTCAACTCAGGTGATTACATTCTCTTCTATGTGGACAGAGTCAATGAGCTCCAATTCAACCCAGCAACTAAGACCTTCGAATCTATTCAAAACCTCTATGCAGATGAAGTTCATTACTTCATCACAGTAAAAAATAACAAAGGGCTACGGGTGACCAGCCTTCCGAATTTAGGCACCAATCTGCCAGAGGTGAACAGCTACAACAAAATTATTCGGCACGAAACGGACGTGAAAAACATTCTTGGTTCTGGAAGACAATGGTTTGGAGAAAGTTTCAGTACAAATAATGAATTGACCTTCGACTTCCCACTTTCCAACTTGGCCGCCAACAGGCAAATTAAAGTACAACTAGATGCTTTGACTCAAGCATTCAATATTACTTCGATCAGTGCGAGCCTAAATAGTCAATCCATTGGCCAACTTGATTTTTCGGCCATTCCAGATACGCGATATGGCATTAAGGGAAATGAAGCATCTGATGTATTCGAAATCAACTCTTCTAATTTCTCTGGTTCAAACCAACTTAGCCTTAAGCTCAGTTTCAACCCAAGCGGTTCGAATAAAGCTGTTGCCTACCTTGACCGTTTCCTACTGGATATCCCTACTAAACTTCAACATACAGGCAGTTCAACTTTATTTCGAAGCGCAAGTTCCTTAGATCAAGCCTTAACCACTTTCAAAATATCTGAAGCGAACCAGAACCTGACGGTTTGGGACATTACCAACCCATTGGCAGCTCAAAGTCAAGCCTATAATTTAAGTGGCGCTGAATTACGATTTGGTGCTTTTTCAGATCAGCTTCATGAGTACGTCATGTTTGAGGCAGCATTACAGCCGCTACCTACAAAATTTGCACCCTTGGTAAATCAAGATTTAAAAGGAAGTTCAACTCCCGATATGGTCATTATTTCGGCACCAGAATTTTTAACCGAAGCAGAAAAGTTAGCTACCTTTAGAAGAAGTGAAGACAATCTTACAGTCTTAGTAGCCACTCCACAACAGGTATATAATGAGTTTTCCGCTGGAAGACAAGACATTACCGCCATCCGTGATTTTATGCGTCACTTAAAGTCACAAAGCGATCAACTCAAGTATTTACTGCTTTTTGGTAAAGGCTCTTATGATTACAAAAGCAGAATTGAAAATAACTCCAACTTTGTCCCTACCTATGAATCCAGAAGTTCAATTCATCCATTGACCTCCTATTCTTCTGATGATTACTTTGGTTTTTTAGAAGACCATGAAGGTGAATGGGCTGAAAGCAGAGCAGGAGACCACACATTAGACATTGGCATCGGGCGAATCCCGAGTACCACCTTAGCGCAAGCCAAAACTGCGGTTGACAAAATTATTAACTATCAAACTTCCGCAGAAAGCATTGGAGATTGGAGACGCAGGTTGGTTTTTGTTGCCGATGATGGTGATAACAATCTACACCAGCGAGATGCTGATCAATTGGCTACATTGGTCGACACGACTTATGCGGGCTTTAATGTGCGCAAAATTTACCTCGATGCTTACGAGCAAATCAGGTCGCCCAATGGGGAGTCATCGCCTAAGGCTGAAAAAGCTTTACTAGACGCTGTTGAGCAAGGCGTTTTGATTATGAATTTCACAGGCCATGGCGCAGAAACTGGCTGGATGCAAGAGCGAATTCTAACAACAGAGTCTATTGACGACTGGAAAAACATTAATCGACTACCATTATTAGTGACCGCCACTTGCGAGTTTGCCAGAAACGATGATCCCACTATTTTTTCTGGTGCTGAAAAGATAATGTTCAAATCAGACGGAGGTGCTATTGCTTTGGTAGCCACCGCACGCCCCGTATTTTCCTCTTCCAATTACGCATTGAACCTTGCGCTCTACAAGACCATTCTAGAACAGCCCAACGGTAACTTTCAAAGGCTTGGCGAAATCATTCGTTATACGAAAAACAATGCACTCAATGGGGCAAACAACAGAAACTTCATTCTTTTAGGCGACCCAAGTATGCGCTTGGCTTACCCTAAAAATGAAATCAGCATCACGAGTATCAATGGAAAATCACCTGCAGCCAAAGCCGATACACTTAGCGCACTAGAAAGGGTCATAATTGAAGGACAAATTGAATCAAATGGCCAGCAAATAGAATCATTTAATGGCGAGCTCACTTTTAGTCTTTTCGACAAACGCAGTGCTTTGCAAACCTTAGGTACAGAAAGTGAGAAATTTGAATATTTAGAACGCAACAGTCAGCTTTTCAATGGGAAGGCCTCTGTAATTAATGGCGCCTTCACCGTGGAGTTTGTGGTGCCTAAAAACATCAATTACCAATTCGGAAGTGGTAAAATGAGTATGTACGCGCTAAACAACAATAACCCAGAAGATGCTTTCGGAGCCAAGATAGATTTCATTCTTGGGGGAACGGCTCAAAATATTACAGCAGACAATACTCCACCCAGTATTCAAACTTTCATTAATGACTCTACCCTTGTCACCAAGCCAGTCGTTAAACGTGATGCGATGCTCATTCTCAAGTTATTTGATGAAAGCGGTATCAACATTTCCGAAAATGGCATTGGTCAAAACCTTTCGGTGACACTAAACGACTCGGTTACTTACAATTTAAATGGCTTTTATAATGCCAGAAAAGATAATTTCAGAAAAGGGGAGGCCTCGTTTCCTATGCGAGATTTACCTCTAGGAGTCAACACTTTAGAGATTAGAGCTTGGGACAATTACAATAATTTAGCCAAGAGCAGCTTCGATTTTGAGGTTACCGATGAAAATTCTACGGTCATCACAGAAATAAACAGCTACCCTAACCCGTTGGTAGAGAATACTACTTTTAATATTTCGCATAATAGCGCAGGCGAAAGGTTAGAACTGAGGATTGACATCATAAATGCACAAGGCGAAAATGTAATTTCCTTGTACTCAGAAACTGAAAGAGGTTCAAACACCGAAAGCATTGCATGGAACGGTTTAGACAATTCAGGAGTTAAATTGGGCAAGGGGATTTACGTTTACAATGTAGTTTTGATGTCTAAAAACAGCGGAAAAACGTACACCAAGCGCAAGAAACTTATTATTTCATATTAGTTTTATAATAGTATCTTTGAAAAAAAATTACATGAAAATTAGCATTAGGATCGTTGCAATCCTGGTATTAGCCGTCATTTTTTCGTTTCCTTCCGTGGCCCAAAATTCTGGGACCATCTCAGGACAGGACACCGACAAGAACGTAATCACTACTGCGGTTCCATTTCTTACTATTGCGCCAGACCCGATTTCGGGAGCGATGGGAGATGTTGGAGCGGCCACTGCGCCTAATGCCAATACCATTCACTGGAACCCTGCCAAACTTGCGTTTATCAACAACGATTATGGTTTTGCCTTTTCATATACTCCTTGGTTAAGCAAGTTTGTTGACGACATGTCGATCTCTTACTTATCGGGATATAAAAAGATAGATGACACTCAAGCTTTCGGAATGGCCCTTACCTATTTTGATTTAGGAGACATTCAGCTTACAGATGGAGTGGGAAACAACCTTCAGATGATTAACCCAAGAGAGTTTTCCATTGCAGGAACTTACTCACGAAAGTTGAGCAACGACTTAAGCATTGGTGTTACAGGTAAATTCATTCATTCTAACCTTTCTGGAAACATCACAACCAGTCCAGTAATGGATCCTAAGCCAGGCACCAGTATTGCCGCTGACATTGGAGTGTATTACAAAACAGAAATGAATGTTTTAGACAAACAGAGTCAGCTATCATTTGGTGGTATTATCTCTAACATTGGTGCGAAAATCTCTTACAACACGGCCGATGAGGAAGATTTTATTCCAACCAATTTAAGACTGGGAGCAGCGCTTGCCAGTTTTCTTGACCCGTACAACAAAATCACTTTCGCCTTAGACTTTAATAAGTTGATGGTGCCCACTCCTCAAGAAGACGGTAGCCATAGAGATAAATCTTTAATTGCGGGCATGTTTGGCTCCTTTGCCGATGCGCCAAATGGCTTTAACGAAGAGCTTCAAGAGATCATGATTTCCTTTGGAACTGAGTATGAATACAAAGAAACCTTTGCGATAAGAGCTGGATATTTTTCAGAGCACCAAAACAAAGGCAACCGAAAGTATTTCACCATGGGTGTAGGGTTCCAAGTTAAAAAATTAGGAATCGACTTTGCTTATTTAGTTCCAACGCTTCAAGAGCACCCCCTTGCTGAAACTTTACGTTTCGGCCTTACTTACAACCTTGACAAAAAAGCCAAGTAAAACGAATGCTCGATAGAACAATCGCTCCGGGTTTTAGGCCCATCAAAAAAGTTACTATTCCTCAAGTCGATTCATCAGTACTTTCAAACGGAAGGAAAATCTTCTTTTTGAATGACCCTGCTGTAGAGGTATTTAAAATTGATTTGGTAATTCCTTGCGGAAGTTGGTTCGCTGAAAACTATAACCTGATCTCATTCGCGCTTAAAATGCTAAATGAGGGCACCACAAACCGCAATGCTCATCAGTTGGCCGAAGCCGTTGATTTTATCGGAAGTTTTTCTGAATTCTCTCCTGGATTCGACCAAAGCACAATTTCATTCTACGGCCTCTCTAGATTCTTTGATAAGAATTTGACCCTTCTTTCCGAAGTGATAAGCAACCCTAGTTTCGATGAGCAGCAGTTCGAAACATTAAAGAAAAAAGAGGTTCAACGTTTAAAATTGAATTTCGAAAAAAGCAGTTACTTATCTTCTGTGGCTTTGAGAAGCTCACTTTTCGGACTTGATCATCCTTATGGAAAAAGTAACAGTGTAGAAAAAATACAGGCCGTTCAACTCACAGAAGTAAAAGCCTTTTTCGCTTCAAATTACAGCGATTTCGATATCATGGTTTCTGGAAAACTACCCGATAATTTTCTTGAAGTTATCGAGCTGAACTTCGGCAAAAGCCAAGTAAAGAAAGTAAGCTTACCTGAGTACCAAATTGTAAATACGGTAGGTCACTTAAATGAAATCCGTAAACCGGCTTTTGTTCAGTCTTCAATAAAAATTGGAAAAGTACTCTTCAATCGTACACACCCTGATTACATGAAGTTCACAGTAACCAACGAGCTTTTTGGAGGGTTCTTTGGCTCCCGTTTGATGAAGAATATTCGCGAGGAAAAAGGCTTTACATATGGTATTCACTCTCATTTATATTCCCTTAATCAGGAAGGCTACTTCAGTATTGGTACAGATGTAAATGGCGAAAACGAGCAAGCGACCATTGACGAAATTTTCAAAGAGCTTGTAAAGCTACAGCAAGAACCTGTTGGTGAAAATGAATTGGAAACGGTGAAAAACTACATGGCAGGCTCTTTTGCTGGCTCTGTAAATTCACCTTTCGCCATCATTGAAAAATTTAAAGCCATGTATTATCAAGGCATGGACATGAGTTTTTACGAGCAGTACTTAAATTCCGTATACGAAGTAACCAGCGAAGACATTTCCGAAATGGTAAATACCCACCTTCAACCCGACAGCTTTTATACTTGTATTGCTGGGCCAGAGAAGTCATCCGCTATTTAATTTCACCCAATAATACCACCAGCACGCCTTAATACCTTCCATAAGTGGCCTTGTTTTAATGATCTAATTGTTACTTTTGCCAACAAATTAAATCGCCTTATGGAAATGGAATTGAAGAAAGTCGCCCTTAACGATATCCACGAAAAGCTTGGAGCTAAAATGGTACCCTTTG
>CAXBPM010000046.1:0-14453 GCA_963977345.1 uncultured Roseivirga sp. | reverse complement strand
CTTGGGTTATAAAGGTGTGAAGCTTTAAGCATGCCCACCAAAACGGCAGACTCAGTAAGCGTTAAATCTCGGGCCTTCTTGCTATAGAACTTAGTGGCAGCGCTCTCAATACCAAAAGTATTATCGCCAAACGGAACCGTGTTTAAATAGAGTGTAATGATTTCATCTTTGGTATAGGCCTTTTCTAGACGAGTAGCGATAATTGCTTCTCGTGTTTTATTCACTGGCATGCTAAATATGCCATGGTTTTTACGAGGAAAGAGGTTTTTGGCCAATTGCTGGGAAATGGTACTTCCACCACCTGATGACTCGTCTTGCAACAAAAGACTCTTGAAAATAACCCTTAATAAGCTGCGGTTATCAATGCCTCCGTGGTCATAAAACCTGGCATCTTCAGTGGCGATTAAAGCCTCAACTAAATGCTGAGGAATTTCATCATAGTCAATGGGCTGTCGATCGAAAATATAGAATTTACCAATGAGCTTGCCATTAGAAGCATATACTTCAGAAGCTTTACTCTGCCTGATCTCTGTAAGCTGATTCTGGTTTGGGATCGGGGCCCATACTTGCAAATAAACACTCAAGTAGAAAAGTAGAATTGAGGTAATGCCAAGAAAAATAATTCTCAAAGTCCATTTTAAGAACTTACGTTTTGGCTTGCGCGATCTAGTCATTTGTGTTCATTGTGGTTCAGCAAAAGTATACACTTGGCGTGCCGAAAACATCATCTATTTCAATATGCCATCCAACTTATTTTCAGCCCACATTATTGTCTTTTGTAACCTCTTTTTGACTTACAGAAATTCTCACTTTGAAAAAATATTTCTCGAATTGAATGGAAAGTTTTGATGATGGCATTTCCTTTTTTTAGTATTCGGAATGAAAAGCCTATTCTTTGATCGTGCCGAAGTTTCCTTGATTTTAGAACAGGTTGATCAACTGGGCTTTCAAACGCATTACGACTATGAGAAACACCGCATTGAACTGAGTTTAAAAGGTCAAGATCGAGAAGCTTATCTTCGTTTGCCATTGACATTGAACTGTAACGAAAACTTCGAACTCAGCTCCGATAAAGAGGTGAAATACCTTATGCTTTTGGTGCAATCTGGCAGTGCGTCTATCGGGGTATTTAAAGGAGAAGAGTGTTTAGCGCACAAAGTGTATGGTGCCTACATGGTTCGGAAGAAGCAAGGGAAAAGCCAGATCAAACATTTAAAAACTAAAGGTAAATCAAGAGCTGGTTCACGTGTACGTTTGGCCAGTACATTGGAGTTTTTTGAAAACATTAATCTCAGGCTTCAGGATCATTTCAAAGAATGCGAATTTGACAGAATTGCCTTGAGTTGCTCCAAAATTCTAATCCCGTATTTATTCGGATCAAAAGAAAACACGCCCTTCGATAAAAAAGACGACCGACTGTACAGAATCCCAAAACACCTGCATCAACCCAATTTCGAGGTCATGCTCGGTATGCAGAAATATTTAAATAAAGCTGAACTGGTGTACGATGAAGCATTTTTTGGGCAGTTTGAGGGATTAAAAAACATAGGCCCCTCATATTGAAGGGCCTATGTTCAGTTGAAAAAATGAGACATTTGCCAGTCCCACAACTGACAAATGACTTTTATCTTTAAGCTGTTGGTTGCGTTGGTGCGGCTACACTACCGTTCCATGCTAAACCCGCGCCCCATATCAAAACTTTATTGGCAATAACACAAGCCTGGGTAAGGCACTGAGTAGCTCCAGTCCCTTCTTCTACTTGATTATTCTTGACCCAAACATACTTGTCCGCGCCAAGCCCACTGAACTCCATTTTTGTCCAGTTTGGTAAATTGGGGAGGAATCCGCCATAAGCGCCAGTTGAATCTGCTACATAGCGCCAGTTACCAATTTTTATTACGCCTAAAGCTTGGCTCCCTGTCCCAATGCCAAATTGATAAGTGCCCGATTGAGGTTGGTTACTGCTGTTATCAGATGGTGCGGTGTAATCCTTAGTAGCATCATCAGCGATTACGTTCAAAGTAAGGTCAGCTCCAAGTTGAGCAGTCACTAACACCTTAAGGTTTGAGTCTGCATATGGGAAACCATAAGAGTTCGAGGTTTCATGAACCACCTGAGCATATTGATTACCATCTCCAGTAGCAAACGGCACTAATCCAGCGAACATCGCATTGTCATTATTCGAAGGATTTGCCATTGAGAAATAACCCTCATTAATTCCAATCATCAGTTCTCTGAATACCGAGTTAGTAATGGTTCTTTCAGCCAAAGTACTTGACGGGTCATTCACGGCTGTTCTATTTTGATGAATTGCAGTGAAGGTAGCTCCACTATCCGTAGACCAACTCATGTAACCACCATCAGATTCGTAGATAATTTGAGAAGTAAGGTTCTCTTTAGTGATGTGACAAATTTGAGTACCATCAGTGCTCGTGAGTTCAATGATATTATCGGAAGCCAATGTTACATTTTTGAAACTACCTGCCATTTGTACGGGAGTACCATTCTCAGGCGTATCCGACAATATGTTCAGCGAAGCCGGATAATTAGTTGCTGTTGTATCTGTCAAGCTACTTAAGTAAGTATCATAAGACCTATAGCTCGCTGGCACATGGTTTGGCGCAAGTATTTTATCCTGACCAGTAGCGGTAGTAATTACAGCGGCTGAACCACCAGCAGCGCCACTGTCCGTAAGTACAGCCTTCACCTGCCCTATGATGGAATCAGAAGCTTTGGTTGCTACCATCGGGGTTTTATAGCCACACGTAAAGGCATTACCTGCTGAGTCAGTTCCTTCTAGTGTAAGAGGCAGACCTAAAATATCCACATTAGATAAATTGATCCAAACTGCAGTATCAGTGCTCATTCGTGAAAACTCAATCCATCCGTAGTATTCAGGGCCTTGTGGTAGCGGAGGGTTTGGGAATTGACCGTACCCTACGTACAAACGGCCACTTTGAATGGTATCAAATGTAATAGCCATGTTTTCTGTCAATGGAGTCACTGTCCCCACGGTTATACCAGAAACGCCAGAAGAAGTATCGGCCGTTAGTAATACATAAAGGGTATTCGTTGGGTCAGGAGTAGGTTGATTGGCCCGTAAAGAAGATGCGCTTCTAAGATTCGAGATATTAATAGTAGTACTCATTATTAGTTGGGTTAAACGTTTAAATAATGGCCAATCTACCTTGCCCCAGTCTATTTTTCATACCTATAAAGTATTACTTATACCCTACTAATTAATATCATAAACCACCCCAACCAACAGTAAAATTAAGCATGAGTGAACTCACAACTAAACTAGTGTGTTGGCATTCTTGATATGAAAGAAGAGAATCAATATTGTGATCCTGAGACGGGCGAATGTGCACCGTCTGATCTAGGAGAGTTTAAGCACCAAACAGAAAAAGTCACCGATAAAGAAATTATTTACGTGGGTGATCCAATGTGTTCTTGGTGTTGGGGTATCTCAAACCACCTAAAAACATTGAAAACTGAATATCCTCAATTCAAATTCTCTATTGTCGTAGGTGGTTTACGCCCAGGCGGTGGTGAAGCTTGGGACGATCAAATGAAATCATTCTTGAGGCATCACTGGGAAGAAGTGACCAAAAGAAGTGGACAACCATTCGGTTACTCCCTATTCGAAAAAGAAACTTTCAATTACGATACCGAACCTCCCTGCAGGGCCGTAGTTGCTTCACGAAAATGGATGAAAGAAAACGACTTGGAATTTTTTGAATCCGTTTCGAGAAAATTCTATGTTGATAATGAAGACCCTTCTGAAGCAGAGTTTTATCGTTCTATTTGTCAA
This sequence comes from uncultured Roseivirga sp., assembly GCA_963977345.1. Classification (GTDB taxonomy): domain Bacteria; phylum Bacteroidota; class Bacteroidia; order Cytophagales; family Cyclobacteriaceae; genus Roseivirga. The sequence continues at coordinate 10,639 of CAXBPM010000046.1, read as the reverse complement.
GAATTCAATATCCCATTTGATGAGTTTATCAAAGATTTTGAAAGTGATGAAGCAAAATACGACACCCATCAAGAGTTTGAGCTTAATCGCCAATGGGGTGTAAAAGGTTATCCAACAGTGTTATTCAAAAGCAAGGAACAGCTTTATCAAATCAATAATGGGTATACCGAGTTTGATCAAATGCAGTTGGTGATTGAGAAAATACTCAGTGAAGAAGCCAAATAGCAGGTTCATCAATCCTATACAGACATAAAAAAAGGCCGCTCAATGAGCGGCCTTTTAAATTTATATCAACGAGTTTGGATTATCTCCAACCTCCGTTTGAAGCATTAACACCATCTGCAGCGTCAGGTCCACCATAAGTGTAGAACGGACGAGCAACACCCATTGTCTCCAAAATCTGAGGAGCAACTGGTAGATGAAGGAAAGTTCCAGACTGCAATAAGTCTCTTTTTCTCATTTCATAGAATTGAATACCAAGACTAGTTGCCATCAACTCTACATGTCTCTCATGATGAATTGCATCTTTAATTGCGGCCAAAGTAGGAAGAACCGGTGCAAGTCCACCTCTTGTTACACGAGTACCATTGTTAATGATAAGTGCAGCTCCTGGTAAATCACCCATGTTAGCTCTTGCTTCAGCTCTGATAAGATCGTTTTCTGACAATAAGATTTCTGGCATATCACCAAACCATCCAGCAAGAAGGTAATCGTATCTGCTAAATCTATAGTTAGAGAAATGGTAATAACCTCTTTCTACTCTAAAAGGAACAGAAGATTTGTATTGAAAATCTGTACTTAACCTTTGATCCTCAGCAGTAGTTGACTCTGGTGGAAAAGGGAAACTAGCATCATCATCCCAATGTGCAGGCTGATCATCATCCATCATATTGATCACTCGCATATCAGTTTGTCCCCAACCTGGGTACACTGAATATACCCAGTGCTCATTAATCCATCTCACGTAACCATCACCTTGAATAATGAAATCAGAAGTAATACCATTGTCTGCGTAAGTTTTGGCTCTAGCCCAGTTAGCTGCAGCATCTTGTGCAGCATTTCTTGGGGCATAGGCTACCAAACGAGCAGCAAATGAATTGATGAGTTTTTTGAAATCACCACTACTCAACGGCTCAGCTGTGTTCATCCATTCTGCAGGAATTTCAAAACTGTTACCTGCTAACGCGATAGCTTCATCTAGTTTAGTCAAAGCAGCATCAAGAACATCAGTATAAGGGAAAAATTCCGCAGCAGCGATTTCTTCCGGAGTACTGTTTTCATCCACGATAAATCCTTTATCATAGTTTAAGCCGATATAACCTAAACCAAGACCTTGGATAAACTTAGACCAAGATCTGACAAGATTGTTATCTGCGCCATTATCTCCAATATCTAAACCACCATCCATTACTTGAAGCACAGTGTTAGCTGTAGAAACAGCCTCATAGAGCTTTCTGAACATGTAATTAGAGTTAGCGGAGTAGCTGTAAGCAGGCTGATTATCCCAAGCTTTTCTAGGCTCCCATGATTGATCTCTCATACCAAAGTTACCCCAAGAGCAAGTCAAGTTATCTGCTGCTGCTGAAAGCATGTGCGATATACCATTCGTCCAGTGTGTAGGCGAATACCAAGTAATGAACATACCAGAAGCAAGTGTCTTAACATCTGAATCAGACGCCAATACCTTTGCGGTATCTGGGTTATTCAAGTTTTCCACTTCCAAGTCGTGACAAGCAACGCCACTGACTAAAAGGAAGGCTAATAAGAATCCTTTATATATTATTTTTTTCATATCAGTTTAAGTTTTAGAAATTAAGTGATAGAGATAAAGCATAATTTCTGAAGTTAGGATAAGTACCTGTACCATCCACTGGGTTTCTAATAGACCCTACTTCAGGATCATATCCTGAATATCCTGTGAAAGTAACCAAGTTACGTCCAATAGCTCTCAAAGAAGCTCCTTTAAAGGCATCAAAACCAAAGAAGTTCTGTAATTGAGTAGCAGTGAAAGTATAACCTAAGGCTACTTCTCTAAGCTTCACAAAGCTAGCGTCTTCAACCCAATAAGAGTTGTTAGAGTTTACATCGTAAAAACCTTTGTAGTACTCAAGCGCTTTCTTCTCAGAATCAGGCTTACCGAATTGATCCATGATACCATTTCTGTCATCTCTTGTTAACCATTGTGATTTTCTGTTATATACATCACCACCTTCTTTAATATCTAACAATACATATGCTGTAAAGCCTTTGTATCGGATAGTGTTAGAGAAACCAGCGTAGAAATCAGGATTACCATCACCAATTTTAACAAAAGCATCAAGACCATTAGAATCTTTCAATTTAACAGGTGCCTCTCCCGTTGTTCCTTGAGATCCAGCACGAACAACATAACCTTCACTGTTAATTTCATAATCAGCGATAGTTCTACCTTCTGGTAATTGTTGTGACATTGCGTCTAAAGATTTAACCCAAGTGTTTCCATAAATAGAACCGTAAGTTTCACCTTCCTTCACATAGAATAATCCGTCTGTTCCAAAAGTATAAGGAGCAATAGGAAGTTCAGTAACGGTTTGTCTTGTTCTAGAGAACACCACGTTAGCATCCCAAGTTAAGTTTTCACTCTTAATAACATTTACACCTAAGTTAAACTCAAAAGTGTTTGACTCAATAGCACCAGCATTCTGGTATTGGCTACTAAATCCACCTGCGATTGGTAATAATCTTACGCTCAAGAACTGATCAGAAGTTACAGAGTTAGCATAAATCGCTTCTAATGTAAATCTGTTTAAGAACTCAGCGTTAATCGCTACTTCAGTCTCAGCAGTTCTAGATGGCTTAAGGTTTTTGTTACCCAAAGTTGAAGCAGAAGCAATACCATTACTTACACTGTAAGTCTCATATTGCCAATCAAAACCAGGTCTGATACCAGCAACACCATATGCTCCTCTAATCTTCAATTCTTGAACATTAGGGATATCTAAATCCTCTGTAATTCTATATCCACCAGAAACTCTGTAGTAGTTATTCCATCTTTCGTTTTCTCCAAACAAAGATGATCCATCTATACGGAACATTCCATCAAACAAAATCTTGTCTTTGTAATCCAAAGAACCAATAAAGAAATAGTTAGATGCAATCACTTCTTGCTGATAGTTAGAAGAAGATATGTTAGCAGTAGGAATAGCAGACAAAGTAGGCAGGTCTCTAATACCAAAATCAAAACCACTAGTGTTTACATTGTGTATTGTGCTATTCTCATATAGATAAGAAATTTTACCCTTTGCGGTAATATCGCCAAATCTACCATTAAGATTCAATGTAGTCTGTACTTGCTGAACGTTTCTTTCAGAAGTATTTTCACTCAAAGAACCCAATGAATAAGTGATACCTGACGGATCTGTTCCACCCAAAGTATACGTATCATATGGTGAATATGAACCTGAGCTGATCTCTCTAAATTCAGTAGAGTAACTAGCTTCAAAGTTAATCCAAGAAGCTATATCCATATTCAATCGGTAGTTACCAATGATTCTTTTCTCTTCATTTCTGTTCACTTGTTTAGAAGTACTGTAAAGAGGGTTAGTCTCATTAGACCACTGGTTGTGTCTATAGTAGTATGGTTGTCCATCAGGGTTTGGTAAAAACAGATCATTATCTGGCTCTGCCAATACAATGTTGAAGAAGATACCTCCCCCACCACCTGGGTTATTTTGTGTAGAGTTTGCAATCAAATTTGAAGCTGAAAATTTCAACCAATCGTTAATTTGATGATCAATATTCAAACGAATGTTCTGACGAGCAAAACCATCTGTATTAGGGATAATACCTGTTTGAGCATTGTTTTCAAATGAGATGAATGCATTCGTTGTTGCATTACGAGTAGATACGGCCACATAGTTTGTGTGGTTCGATCCAGTTCTAAAGAATTCTTTTTGTTGATCAATGTTTCTTCCAAAAGGATTGTCCATATAATGATCTGCATCAAAGCTTCTGTTACCTACAATACCTGGATCAAATCCACCAACGTAACCAGCAGGATATGTAACGCCAGCATATTTAGTAAACTTATCAAAGCTCGTATAGTCAGGTGCCAATGTAAATGCATGGTGCTCAGCTAGGTCTAGTGTTCTTTCCAGTTGCTGCCATCCAATTTCATTTCTAACAGTAATATTGGTAGTTCCAATGTTTTGATTATTACCACGCTTAGAAGTAATAACAATTACTCCATTACCAGCTCTAGAACCGTATAATGAAGCAGCAGAAGCACCTTTAATAACTTCGTAAGACTCAATGTCATCTACGTTGATATCAGAAAGTCCACCTTCAATGATAACTCCATCAATTACAACCATAGGACCAGAACCTACGCTCAAGTTGTTATCAGCTCTTAACTGAACACTTGCATCGTTACCTGGCGTTCCTCCACCTGAAGTTACTCTAACACCTGCTACTTTACCCGCTAGGGCATTACCTGCAGAAGTTGCAGGAGCTAAACTCAAACGCTCAGCGTCTATCTTAGCTACAGTAACTGTTAGTTTCTTTCTAGGCGTACCAGCGGCCACACCAGAAACCACAATTTCACCTAAATCCGTTGCATCTGGATTTAATTGAATATCGATTGTAGTCTGTGTTCCGATTTGAACTTCTTGAGTAACATACCCCAAGAATCTAAAGACAAGAACTCCACTTGCAGGAGCAGGCAATGTGTAGGTACCGTCAGGCTGTGTCGCGACACCAGTAGTGGTGCCTTTAATTAACACGTTAACACCAGGAAGCCCTAGGCCAGTTTCGTCAGTTACTTTCCCCTTGATATCGCGATCTTGAGCGACAGCAAAAAAGGAGACAAGCACCAACATCATGAAAGTCAGTAATACTCTCTTCATAGTTAGTAGTTTTAGTAAAAAATTATTTAGTAAATAATTCGATTGAATTACCAAATGTAAAATAAAATACGGTCAAAGAAAACCTTGACGATATTTTTTAAGCCATAAAAAGCATTTCAAAGTATTTTATTCTACTTTCTTCTGAATTGGATTCAGAACTACAAAGCTTTTAAATTGACACAAAAGACCGTTAACTGGCACATAATTAAATAATAAATATTCTGTTTTGCACTTTTAATTAAAAAAAACTATTTCAAGATACAATACGCCCTCTAATTTACCATTAAGTTATATTATTCAAGGAAACCAATACTCAACTTACTAACATACAGCTATTTAAAAAACAAAAAGAAGGACAATCGTAATAAGAACCTTTTACGACACTAAACATAGGTGGGAGCATAAAACTCTGGCTGAGTGCCAATTACAGCTTTAATGCTGAATATCAGAGTGTTGTATAAAATTAAGAATTGAAAATAATAAAAGCTGGAAACAGCAATAAGAACGACCCCATTGGCCATATTTAATTAAACTCCATATTTCAAAGAAAGTAATGCTATTCAACAAAAAAAGGGCTTCCCGTCTGAAAGCCCTTTTAACCAAAACATTTGTGTGTGTACTCAATTAATCTTTCACATATCGCACAGCCATTTTAGCAGTTGTGGATATTTTACCGTGATTATATTTTAGCTCTCTGTTTGGTACAGAGATGTAGTTAGCAATTTTTTCATCAGAAGACTTCGTCCAAAAGAATCCGACTTGGTTCACTCCTATTGTCCCCATCAATGGATCCTTATAACCTTCAGACTCAAACTTGAATAAGTAGTAGTCTTCTGGGATTATCTGATTTGGGTCAGCTGAAAAACCTACTCTTTTAAGAAGACTATTCCATTCTTCAGTTGTTGGAAGTCTCCAGCCCTCAGGCGCAGACATTTCTGCTTCTTGATATGACATCTGCTTTGATGTACCTTTAAAATTAGCAGTCATCCAAACCACTTCACCAAACTCCGCAGTAGAATAGGCTATTCCATTTCTCCAATCTACCCACTCACCTCCAGCGGCCCATTCATTATTAATTTCTGGATTCAACACCACAAACTCGTCAGGAGAATTAAACAATCCTTCTATGGGTAAGGTCACTAGTGGTGTGATGAATGCTAGGGCGAAAAGTATTTGACGTATTTTCATGTGATTGTTATTTAAATCAAAGGTGGTAGATATGAGACTCTTATATGTTGTGGTAATTCTTAAAATTCACTTTAGGCAATTCCATCAGTGCCATGGGTTTTTTACCTAGTTAGCTTTAGATTCCACTTTAGGCCTAAGTCGAAACTGGCGAAACCATCGACTCTCCCAATGCCTATATTTAATGACAAGTCCTCTTTTAGACTATACGCTCCTTCAATGGTAGGTTGAATCGCCAGGAACTTGCCGTCATAAAGCCCAACTTTTAAACTAGGCAATAATGTCAGCTTAGATTTAGGGTTGATGGCATACTGGAAATAAGCTCCAGAAAATGTCTTCTGCCCTCTCTCTGAATTATCGAAATTTTCCAATCTAGTATAACCTACCTTTAAACGTGACTTATAGTCTAGCCCCAATCTGACTCCATACTTCCATCCATAAATAGTTCTGTTTGCAGAAGGAGATACTTCTAAAGTGTATTTGGGAGTATTCGCTCTTTTATACAGAGATTGAGATGAAGCCTCGAGGCATATTATGCTTAGAATTAAAATGATTGCAGTTTTCATGTCGTTGGTCGTTGTTATTCTGTAACATAAAAGTAGCTGATAGCCAAAGAGATAAGGTATGAGAAAAACGAGTAGTGATATTTAGGTTTAACCCTCATAGCCCTAGGTATTTCCCTTAAGCTGCTACCAATCTAGTAGCCCGTATAAAAAAAATGGAGGCCAATCCTTGATCGGCCTCCTTCAGAACAACTAACCAATGAGCCATGAACGCTCACCGATAATCTTTATTGATTCAATATTTCTTTGATATAGATTGAGATGTCATGTGGTGCGGTTTCATCTCCACCAAAATATGGAAAGAGCTTGTAATATAAACCTGCGTCACAATTGGACCCTCTCTGGACTTCCTGCCCTATCTCTCCATTTAGTAGTAGATAGAACTTATCCTCTATAATTTGAATTTGGTAATGCGCTGTTTCATCAATGGCTACATCTCCCATGTGTTGATAACCAACCACTCCATTTGTGTATGCGTATGAAAATATCTCTACCAAGCCTTTTTCTATACTATATCTCCAGCCAAACCTTACGCTGTTTTCATGGTGCAAACTATTGCAGTCTGAAAAACCCATGAGCTTGTTAATATCTTCTTGATTTTTATTTTCTAGATCGTAACGTACCGATTGATCAAACCTGGCTGTAAAGGCCAGCATATCCGACTTTAGAGTTCCTAGCTTGTCGCCTGGAAAACTACCAACCTTCCGGCTAGAGTGTTGCCCTTTGGGCATCAAGTACTCGACTTCGTTCTGCTCGTAAATATCTGAGCACGAACTTAAGGTGACCAGCAATATTATGAATGCTATTATCGCTCTCATGATCTCGCCTTTTGTATCTTACAAGCAACTACTTCACGCAAAAAACTATTGAGCGGACTTCTCTGACTCTTTAGCTCCGAAGGTTTCGTTCGTGACAACCTAACTGATAACTTACTTCCTATTTTCTTTTGTGGCTCCTTAAGAACCTCATCTACTTTAGTTTCAATATGATTGTTAAGCACATTGACACGGATTGATGAATCAAAGAGCCATTCGTAACTGCGACTTGCGTATGCTTTAGCGGGCTCGCTCTCTTTTTTCGTTTTCGACTTCCAAGTAATCCCTGAAGATTCTAGGTCGTCTGATTTTAAATATCTCTGGTTTAGTTGCTCCATGATCATACTATTAATACATGTTCCAAATAAACTTCAATCCAAAGCCCTTCTTCTCGCCTACACCGTATTCTAACCCTAGTTTCCATGAGTCGTTCAGGTCAAACCTGGCTTCGGCTGCGAAAAATAATTTCTGAAGCTCTGCATTATAAGTAGCCAATCTCATTGAAGGCCCGATTTGCATATTGTCACCCACTGGCAACATTACACTCGTGTGAATTCCTGCGAAACGATCGTCCATGTATCGTTCACCAAAATCATAATCTCTTGTGTGGAAATAACTGAGGTTAAAAACTTCTTTAAAATTGACTCCTATTTGATATCCAAATAAGTCACCTCCATAATTGAAATAGGTAGGTGCTACCTGAAAGGTGAAAGGCTTTTCATACTTAGCCTTGTAATAATGAGTTTGTGAGAATACTACGTTACTCGTAACTAGTAATACTGCGATGATTAATAACTTTTTCATGACTTTTAGTTTAATTGTTCTGTATTCCAAAGGTCATTTAAAGGCCTTCCGATCTGGTCGGTCTGTTCCCTATTATGAAAAATGTCAATTATACTTATCCGTCTCAGAGATTAGAGTAATCATAACCCCTAGGCGATACACCTTTATGCAGGGCGGGTTTAACCTACTGTCGACTCTAAATTCACCTAGCCTCATTACGCAATTCACCTAAAAGCCCTTTCACTACTCCATTTAACAAGCTTCAAAAGCCATTTTGAGAAAGTACTTGAGAATATTGAATAGGAACAATTAGACAAAACAATCAAGAATCTAGGTGCTTCTTAAACCACCACCACCCCCTATAGTAGCCCGTATAAAAAAAATGGAGGCCAATCCTTGATCGACCTCCTTCAGAACAACTAACCAATGAGCCATGAACGCTCACCGATAATCTTTATTGATTCAATATTTCTTTGATATAGATTGAGATGTCATGTGGTGCGGTTTCATCTCCACCAAAATATGGAAAGAGCTTGTAATATAAACCTGCGTCACAATTGGACCCTCTCTGGACTTCCTGCCCTATCTCTCCATTTAGTAGTAGATAGAACTTATCCTCTATAATTTGAATTTGGTAATGCGCTGTTTCATCAATGGCTACATCTCCCATGTGTTGATAACCAACCACTCCATTTGTGTATGCGTATGAAAATATCTCTACCAAGCCTTTTTCTATACTATATCTCCAGCCAAACCTTACGCTGTTTTCATGGTGCAAACTATTGCAGTCTGAAAAACCCATGAGCTTGTTAATATCTTCTTGATTTTTATTTTCTAGATCGTAACGTACCGATTGATCAAACCTGGCTGTAAAGGCCAGCATATCCGACTTTAGAGTTCCTAGCTTGTCGCCTGGAAAACTACCAACCTTCCGGCTAGAGTGTTGCCCTTTGGGCATCAAGTACTCGACTTCGTTCTGCTCGTAAATATCTGAGCACGAACTTAAGGTGACCAGCAATATTATGAATGCTATTATCGCTCTCATGATCTCGCCTTTTGTATCTTACAAGCAACTACTTCACGCAAAAAACTATTGAGCGGACTTCTCTGACTCTTTAGCTCCGAAGGTTTCGTTCGTGACAACCTAACTGATAACTTACTTCCTATTTTCTTTTGTGGCTCCTTAAGAACCTCATCTACTTTAGTTTCAATATGATTGTTAAGCACATTGACACGGATTGATGAATCAAAGAGCCATTCGTAACTGCGACTTGCGTATGCTTTAGCGGGCTCGCTCTCTTTTTTCGTTTTCGACTTCCAAGTAATCCCTGAAGATTCTAGGTCGTCTGATTTTAAATATCTCTGGTTTAGTTGCTCCATGATCATACTATTAATACATGTTCCAAATAAACTTCAATCCAAAGCCCTTCTTCTCGCCTACACCGTATTCTAACCCTAGTTTCCATGAGTCGTTCAGGTCAAACCTGGCTTCGGCTGCGAAAAATAATTTCTGAAGCTCTGCATTATAAGTAGCCAATCTCATTGAAGGCCCGATTTGCATATTGTCACCCACTGGCAACATTACACTCGTGTGAATTCCTGCGAAACGATCGTCCATGTATCGTTCACCAAAATCATAATCTCTTGTGTGGAAATAACTGAGGTTAAAAACTTCTTTAAAATTGACTCCTATTTGATATCCAAATAAGTCACCTCCATAATTGAAATAGGTAGGTGCTACCTGAAAGGTGAAAGGCTTTTCATACTTAGCCTTGTAATAATGAGTTTGTGAGAATACTACGTTACTCGTAACTAGTAATACTGCGATGATTAATAACTTTTTCATGACTTTTAGTTTAATTGTTCTGTATTCCAAAGGTCATTTAAAGGCCTTCCGATCTGGTCGGTCTGTTCCCTATTATGAAAAATGTCAATTATACTTATCCGTCTCAGAGATTAGAGTAATCATAACCCCTAGGCGATACACCTTTATGCAGGGCGGGTTTAACCTACTGTCGACTCTAAATTCACCTAGCCTCATTACGCAATTCACCTAAAAGCCCTTTCACTACTCCATTTAACAATCTTTAACAGCCATTTTTTAGAAAGCGCTTGACAAACGGTTAACCTAGACGTTAAAGGATTGCTATCTTTGCCCATTAGTAAAAAAACACATGACTTGGTTTAAATCTATAGGAACTACAGAGGCCATATTTATCGGGCTTTTTATTGCAGCCTATCTCGCATACATTTTCCGTTTAGCAAAAATTGCCAAAAGACTGCAAACCAGTTATAGGCCATTATTACTGAAGGTATTGCTCAGAACTTTGGCCTTTGCTTTGATCATCTTCTCGCTTATGGGGCCATCTTTTGGTGAAACCACCAAGGAAGTGAAGTCAGAGGGGAAAGA